>JAEERN010000144.1 GCA_016285815.1 Clostridiales bacterium | reverse complement strand
TCGGCGGCGCGCCACAGCGCCATGGCGGCCGCGGCCTCGTCCGCGGCGGGATCCGCCCGGCGCTTCGCGCGGAACAGAGTTCGGAACGGCATGGAAAGCCCCCTTTTCTTCGAAACGCTCCGCTCCATCTCTATGCGGCGCGGCGGCGAAAGATGCCCGCGCGGCGCGCATATCTCCCGGCGGTTCGGGGCAGAATAGGTCCGGACATCGAAGATCGGCCGTTTCGGCGGCCGGGTCGCGACGTCCCGGCCGCCGAAGACCCGAAAGCGCGGAGGCGGAGATCGGAAGCGTTGGCCTTTTCGGAAGGAACGGGCTGTTTCCGATCCGAAAAAACGCGGGCAGGATCGGCTGCAGCCGCGAAAAGGGAAAGAGGAGACCGTTGGGCGCGCCGGAGACGTTTCTTTGTCTCCGGCGCGCCAAAGTTTCATTGACACCCGCCGAAGGCTTGTGCTATACTGTAAGTCCGGGGGCCGCGTTCCGCGGCCCCCGGCGCCTTATCGAGCATCCTGTTCTATCATATATATAATAATGAAGTGACGCCGCGGGGAAAACGCGGCGGAAAGGAGCAGTCGCCATGCTCAGGATCGTGACGGGCCGCGCGGGAAGCGGCAAGACCGGCCTCGTGGTCGGAGAGATCGCGCGCCGGACCGCGGCGGGCGAGCGGGGCATGCTGCTGCTGGTGCCGGAGCAGTACTCCTACAACGCCGAGCGGGAGCTCTGCGAGCTGGCGGGGAACGGCGTTTCGCTGGCGGCGGAGGTGGTCACCTTCAAGGGGCTGGCGCGGCGCGTCTTCGCCGAGACCGGCGGCGCCCCCGGACAGATCGACGAGGGCGGCCGCCTGTTGGCCATGGTGGTGGCGCGGCGCACGGTGCGCGACAAGCTTCGCGTCTACGGCGGACGGGAGAGTCCGGAGCTGACGCTGAAGCTGCTGTCCGCCGTGGCGGAGCTGAAGAACTACTGCGTGCGTCCGGAGGACATCGCCGTGGCGGAGGACGAGCGCGGCGGTCTGGCGGACAAACTCAACGACCTGTCGCTGATCTACGCCGCCTATGACGCCCAGCTCGGCGCGGAGCTGGGCGACCCCGCCGATCTGCTGACCCGTCTGGCCGAGCGGCTGGCGGGCTGTTCCTATTTCAAAGGAAGAAGCGTCTACGTCGACGGCTTCACCGGCTTTACCCCGGCCGAACTGAAGATTCTCGGCATCGCGGCGGCCGAGGCGGACGCTCTGACGGTGACGCTGTGCTGCGATACGGCCGATCCCGGGGGGGACGAGGTCTTCGACCACAGCCGCGCCTGCATCGCCGACCTGCGCCGCGAAGCCGGCGGGGGCGGCGTGGTCTTCGAGACCGCCGGGGACGGAAGCTGCCGCCGGTTCCGGGATCCGGGGTCCCGGTTGGCCTGCCTCGAGCGGCGGCTGTTCGACTACGCCGCCGCCGGGCCGGTGCCGCCGCCGGACGGATCGGTGACGCTGTTCACCGCCGCCGCCGGATACACCGAGTGCGAAGCCGCCGCGGCGCAGATCTGCCGCCTGGTGCAGGAGGAGGGCTATCGCTTCCGCGAGGTGGCCGTTGTGGCGCCGCGGTCGGCCTTTGCCCAGGCCGTTTCGGTGTTCGAAAAGTACGGGATCCCCTGTTTCGCCGACCGGACCGAGAGCGTCCTGTACAAGACGCCCGTCCGGGCGGTGTTGGCCGCCGTCGAATCGGCGGCGGGCGGCTTCCGGTGCGACGACTGCGTGCGGCTGGCCAAGACGGGGCTGGCGGGCCTGACGGAGGACGAGGCGGACCGGCTGGAGCGCTATGCCCGCCTTTGGAACGTCAGCGGCAAGGCGTGGACGGAAAAGGGGTTCACCATGCACCCCCGCGGCTACGGCGAGGCCTTTTCCGAGGAGGATCTGGCGGCGCTGGAAGAGCTGAACGACCTGCGCCGGACGCTGACCGGACCGCTGGAGCGGCTGGCGGGCGGTCTGAGGACCCGCACGGTGCGGGAGATGACCCGGGCCGTCTGTGCCTGGATGGAGGAGACGGACTTCGCCGCGGGCGTCTCCGCCCGGCGGGACGAGCTGATCGCGCGGGACCGCCGGCGCATCGCGGAGGAGTACGCCCAGATCGTCGGCGTGATCTACGGCGCGCTGGAGCAGTTCGTGCTCATCATGGGAGGCGAGCGCCTCGCCGCGGAGGACTACGCTCCGCTGCTGCGGATCATCCTGTCGGGGGCCGCCGTCGGCGCCATCCCGACGACGCTGGACTGCGTCTCGGTGGGCGAGGCGGAGCGGGCCCGGTTCGCGCATCCGCGCGCGCTGTTCGTGCTGGGCGCCAACGAGGGGGCGTTCCCTCCGCCGGCGGCGGACGGCGGGCTGCTGACCTCCGCCGACCGTCAGAAGCTGTTCGACGACCGGAACATCCGGCTGGCGCCGGACGAGGCCGAGCAGATGGCCCGGATCCGGCTCACCGTCTATCGGACGCTGGCCGCTCCGTCGGAGAAGCTTTTCCTCTCCTGCCCGCGCAGCAGCGCGGACGGCGCGCCGCTGCCCCCGTCGTATCTGTTCGCCCGCATCCAAAAGGTGCTGGGCCAGGAGCCGGTCCCGGTGGACGAGGACGCCGCGGACTTCCGGACCTG
>JAEERN010000143.1 GCA_016285815.1 Clostridiales bacterium | reverse complement strand
GGGGATCAGGCCGCCGGCGGCATCGGCGCCGGCGTGGTGCGGCCCGGCGTCGTCTCCGCGACGCTGGGCACCTCGGGCGTGGTCTTTGCCCACGCCGACCGGATGACCGTGGACCCCAGGGGGCGCGTGCACACCTTGTGCCACGCCGTTCCCGGCTGTTGGCACGTCATGGGCGTGACCCAGGCGGCGGGGCTGTCCCTGAAGTGGTTCCGGGACAATTTCTGCGGAGACGAGATCCGGGCCGCCGCCGAGGCGGGCGTCGACCCGTACGTGCTGATGGACCGCGAGGCGGCCGGAGCCGCGCCGGGCAGCGGCGGGCTGTTCTATCTGCCCTATCTCATGGGCGAGCGCACGCCGCATCTGGACCCCAACGCCCGCGGGGCCTTCGTCGGCCTGTCCGCACGGCACGGCAAAAAAGAGCTGCTGCGCGCCGTGATGGAGGGCGTTGCCTATTCCATGAAGGACTGTATGGAGATCCTGCGGGAGATGGGCGTCGAGACCGGAGAGGTCCGCGCCGGCGGCGGCGGGGGACGGAGCCCCCTCTGGCGGCAGATGATGGCGGACGTGTTCGGCCTGCCCGTGACGGTCACCCGCTCGGCGGAGGGGCCGGCGCTCGGCGTCGCCATCCTGGCCGGAACGGCGGCGGGGATCTACGCCTCGGTGGCCGAGGGGTGCGACGTCTGCGTGGCCCGGGCCGGCTCGCAGGAGCCGGACGCGGCTTCCGCCGCGGTGTACGCCGCGGGGTATCCGGTCTACGGCGGACTGTACCGCTCGCTCAAGGATGATTTTGCGCGGATCGCCGCCCTTTGAGGCGGCTGCGGAACGGAGAACGAATTGGACAGACCCATCAAGATCGTTGAAAAACGCTTCGGAGAGAGCTATACGGCCGCGGTGATCAGCGACGTTCACGGAAACTGGAACCTGATGTCCCGGCTGCTGGCCAGGCCGGAGGTGCAGAGCGCCGACTGGCTGGTCTTCGACGGCGACTATATCAGCCGGGGCCGCGAGAGCCTGGCCTGTCTGCGCTGGCTGATGGCACACGCGGGAGAACGGCGGATCACCGTGCTCAAGGGGAACCTGGAGCGGCTGGTCAACTGGTATCTGACCGGCGAGCCGGTGCGGATCCTGAAGCACTTCGGCGAGCACCGCCACAACCTGTTCGCAGAGTGTATGGCGGAGCAGGGGCTCGGCCCCGTGACCGGAGAGAACTACGCGGAGATGCGCCGGCTCTTTGCCGAGCGCTATGCGGACGTGGTCGCCTTCTGCGCGGAGCTTCCCAACGCGCTGGAGACCGAGGATCTGGTCTTCGTCCACGCCGGGCTGGGCGCCTGTGCCGACTGGCGGGCCAGCACCGAGCAGGAGGTCATGAAGAACGACCCGTTTTTGAAGACCGGCGTCAACACCACGGGCAAGTGGCTGGTGGCGGGACATATGCCGACGTGGAACTCGCCCCTGTCGAAGAATTCGAACAACTGCATCGTGGACCGGGAGCGGAGGTGCGCCTTCATCGACGGCGGCAATCAGGTCAAGGGCTATGCCCAGCTGAACGCGCTGATCCTCGAGAAGAGGTACGGCACGCTGACGTTCCGGACGGTGTTCGAATCGGACTATCCGTCGTTCACCGCCGCGGAGAGCTATACGCCGGACCGGGACCTCGGATGCTTCAAGGACGACTGGCCGGACGTGCTGCTGACGATGGAAGAGCCGGGCGAGGACTTTTCCCGCTGCCGCCGGACGGACGGCAGCCTGGTCTGGGTCAACAACGCCCACATGGGAACGGTCCGCGGCCAGCTGGAATTCACGAAAAACACCGTCTCGACGCTGCTGCCCGTGCGCGCGGGCGAGCGGCTGGAGCTGCTGGACGCCGCCGCCGGGCGGTACGTGTTCGTCCGGAACCGGGGCGGCTTCCTCGGCTGGGCGCCGAGGAGCGTGCTGGGATGAGGACCGCGTTTCTGGTCAAACCGGTCTCGGGGGCCTGCGGCCTGGCCTGCCGCTATTGCTTTTACCGGGGCGAGGGCCACGCGCGCGGCCGCATGAGCGACGAGACGGCGGACGCGCTGATCCGCCGGGCGCTGGACGGAGCGGACGGCGCGGCCTTCGCCTTCCAGGGCGGCGAGCCGACGCTGGCCGGGCCGGACTTTTTCCGCCGCTTTGCGGAAAAAGCGGAGCGGATCGCGGCGGGGCGGCCCCTGGACTGGAGCATCCAGACCAACGGGACCGCCGTGGACGACGAGTTCGCCGCCTTTCTGGCGGAAAAGCGGTTCCTCGTCGGCGTTTCGCTGGACGGGCCGCCGGAGCTTCACGACCGGGCCCGCCCGGACGGGGCCGGGAACGGCTCCGCTGCGGCG
>JAEERN010000142.1 GCA_016285815.1 Clostridiales bacterium | reverse complement strand
GGTCGCCGCTGAGCATCACCGTCCGGCGGACGCTCGCCCCGCGCAGGGCCGAAAGGGCCTCCCGCGCGCCGGACTTGACCTCGTCCGAAATGACGATGCGCCCCAGATACCGTCCGCCGCAGGCGGCGTGGACCACGGTGCCCGCGTCCGCCGCGGGGGGAACGGCGATCCCGTCGTCCGCCAGCAGCTGCGCGCTGCCCAGCAGCAGCTCCCGTCCGTCCACCCGGGCCCGGATCCCGCGGCCCGCCGATTCGGTGACCTCGCCGATCCGCTCCGGGTCGACCGCCTTCCCGTACGCCTCCCGGATGGACCGGGCGATAGGGTGCGTGGACATCCCCTCTCCGTGGGCGGCCAGCGTCAGCAGCTCCTCCGCCGGAACGCCCTCCGCCGGGAACACGCCGCTGACGCGGAACTCACCCCGGGTCAGGGTCCCGGTCTTGTCGAAGACCGCCGTCGTGACCTGGCTCATGGCCTCGAGATAGTTGCTGCCCTTGACCAGAACGCCCAAGCGGGACGCCGCGCCGATGCCGCCGAAAAAGCCCAGCGGCACCGAGATCACCAGCGCGCAGGGGCAGGAGACGATCAGAAAGATACAGGCCCGGTGGATCCACGGCGCAAAGGCCGACCGCGTGACCAGCGGCGGGATCACCGCCAGCAGCACCGCGCAGACCGTCACCACCGGCGTATACCAGCGGGCGAAGCGCGTGATGAAGTTCTCCAGCCGGGCCTTTTTGCTGCTGGCGTTCTCCACCAGCTCCAGGATCCGCGACACGGTAGAGTCCTCATAGCGCTTTGCCGTCCGCACGCGCAGGGTCCCCTCGCCGTTGACGCACCCGCTGACCACGGCGTCCCCCGGCGCGGCGCGGCGCGGCACGG
Organism: Clostridiales bacterium; assembly: GCA_016285815.1. Classification (GTDB taxonomy): domain Bacteria; phylum Bacillota; class Clostridia; order Oscillospirales; family QAMX01; genus SIG499. Next base: position 5,277 of record JAEERN010000142.1, on the reverse strand, counting down.
ACTCGCCCGTCAAGGCCGACGTGTCGAGGAACGACGTCCCCTCGATCACCTCTCCGTCCAGCGGGATCTTCTCCCCGGCCCGGACCACGATCACGCTTCCGACCTCCACGTCGTCGGGATCGACCTCGCGCACGCCGTCCGCCGTCTCCAGATTGGCGTACTCCGGCGCGATGCTCATCATCTCGGCGATGGACGCCCGGGACTTTCCGACGGCATAGCTCTGAAACAGCTCGCCGATCTGGTAAAACAGCATCACGGCCGTCGCCTCGGGGAACTCGCCGATGGCGAAGGCCGCCGCCGTGGCCACGGTCATCAGGAAATTCTCGTCGAAGGCCTGGCCGTGGATCAGCTTGACGGCCGCTTTCCGCAGCACGCCGTGCCCGATCAGCAGATACGGCACGGCGTACAGGATCAGCTTCATCCAGATCCGGAGCCCGTCCAGCACGCCGGCCTTGTCCAGTGCGAACAGCGCCGCGAACAGGACCGCCGTGACGAGGATCTCCGTCAGCGCTCTCTTCTGTTTCCGATCCACGCTTCCTCCTCCTCTCCCGCTCCCGCGGCCGGGAGCGCCGCCCCGTCAGGCGGAGATCACCGCGTCCGGCTCGACCTTTTTCGCCGCCTTGATCACGGCGGCCAGCACCTCGTCGAACCGCTCGTCTGCGGCCGTCAGCGTCAGCTTCTGGGTCAGGAAATTGACGTTCGCATCCTGCACGCCGTCCACCTTTTTGATGGCGTCCTCCAGCTTGGCCGCGCAGTTGGCGCAGTCCACCTCGCAGTGCAATTTCTTTTTCATGTCCGTTTCCCTTCTGTTTTTTGTTTAGCGTTTGCGCAATTGCGCAACTGTTCAACTTTCAGGGCAAAAAAGAGGGGGCCCCTCACTCTTTCAGGTGCTCGAACCCCATGTCCAGGATGGCCTTGACGTGATCGTCCGCCAGCGAATAGTAGACGACCTGTCCCTCCCGGCGGTTTTTGACCAGATCGGCCATCTTCAGGGCCTTGAGCTGGTGCGAGACCGCCGACTTGGTGACGCCCAGCAGCGCCGCCAGATCGCAGACGCACAGCTCGCGCTGCTCCAGCGCGTGGAGCAGCTTTGCCCGCGTCCCGTCGCCGAACAGCCGCAGCAGCGCCGCCAGATCGTCGTAGACCTTGGGCGCTTCGAGCTTTTCGCAGACCTCGGCCACGGCCTCTTCGTGGATGACTTCGCAGTCGCACAGATCCCGGTCTCTCACGGCGCACCTCCGATCGTTCAACAGTTGAGCAATCATTCAACCCTCACACCGTCATTATACGCGCCTTTCCCGCCGTTGTCAAGGTTTTTTTGCGCCGGGGACCGCGTTTTTTTTCGGCGCGCCGGGCGCGGGAGGCCGCCGCGGCGCAAAAATTTTTCGCCCGCCGCCCCCCGGAGACGGTTGTAATCCCGCTTCCGATATGATAAAATGGAGACAGTGCATAAGAGCGCGCCGCGCCTTTTCCCGGGCCGACGCGGCCGCCCATCATTCTTACAGGAGGACACTTCATGAACAAGATCAAGGATTTTCCCGCGATCGGCATTCGCCCCATCATTGACGGCCGCATGAACGGCGTCCGCGAGAGCCTCGAAGACCAGGTCATGGCCACCGCAAGGAATGTCGCCGCCCTGATCACCGAGAACCTCCGCTATCCGGACGGCACTCCCGTCCGCTGCGTCATCGCCGACAGCACCATCGGCCGCGTGGCCGAAGCCGCCGCCTGCGAAAAGAAATTCTCGGAAAACAACGTCGGCGCCTCCATCTCCGTCACCACCTGCTGGTGCTACGGCACGGAGACCATCGACATGCATCCCACCCGCCCCAAGGCGATCTACGGTCTGAACGCCACCGAGCGTCCCGGCGCCGTGTATCTGGCCGCCGCTCTGGCCGGACACAGCCAGAAGGGCCTGCCCGCCTTCTCGATCTACGGCCACGAGGTCCAGGACGCCGACAACACCAGCGTCCCGGCCGACGCCGCCGAGAAGATCCTGCGCTTCGCCCGCGCCGCGCTGGCCGTCGCCATCATGAAGGACAAGAGCTATCTGGCCATGGGCACCGTGGCCATGGGCATCGCCGGCAGCGTCGTGGATCCCAACTTCTTCTACGACTATCTGGGCATGCGCAACGAGTACATCGACCTGTCCGAGTTCACCCGCCGCATGGAGCTGGGCATCTACGACCACGAGGAGTTTGAAAAGGCGCTGGCCTGGACCAAGGCCACGCACCCCGAGTTCACCGACTGGAACGCCCCGGAAAAGCAGCACAGCCGTGAACAGAAGGACCGCGAGTGGGAAGACTGCGTCAAGATGGCCCTCATCGCCAAGGATCTGATGGAAGGCAACCCGAAGCTGGCCGAGATGGGCTGGCCGGAGGAGAGCCTGGGCCACAACGCCATCCTCTCCGGCTTCCAGGGACAGCGCCAGTGGACCGACTATCGCTGCAACGGCGACTATCTCGAGGCCACCCTCAACACCAGCTTCGACTGGAACGGCCGGCGTTCGCCCTATGTCGTCGCCACGGAGAACGACAGCCTCAACGGCGTGTCCATGCTGTTCGGCTATCTGCTGACCAACATGGCCCAGATCTTCTGCGACGTCCGCACCTACTGGTCCCCCGAGTCCGTCAAACGCTGCACCGGCAAAGAGCTGACCGGTCTGGCCGCCAACGGCGTCATCCACATGATCAACTCCGGCGCCGCCGCTCTGGACGGCTCCGGCGAGTGCACCGACGAGAACGGCAACCCCGTCATGAAGCCCTTCTGGGACATCAGCGACGAAGAGGTCGACAAGATGCTGAAGGCCACCCAGTGGGGCCCGGCCAGCCTGGGCTATTTCCGCGGCGGCGGCTTCTCCTCCCGCTTCCTGTCCAAGGGCGGCATGCCGCTCACCATGGTCCGTCTGAACATCGTCAAGGGCCTCGGGCCCATGCTTCAGATCGCCGAGGGCTGGAGCTGCGACGTGGATCCCGAGGCCGCCAAGGCCATCTGGGAGCGCACCGACCCCACCTGGCCCACCACCTGGTTCGCGCCGCGCATCGACGAGACGAACCCCGCCTTCAAGGACGTTTACAGCGTCATGGCCAACTGGGGCGCCAACCACTGCTCGCTCTGCTTCGGCCATGTGGGCGCCGACCTGATCACGCTGGCCTCCATGCTGCGCATCCCGGTGGCCATGCACAACGTGCCCACCGACAAGATCTTCCGGCCGAGCGCGTGGGGCGCGTTCGGCACCAAGGATCCCGAGGGCGCCGACTATCGCGCCTGCGCCAACTTCGGACCGCTTTACAAGCAGATCTGAGCCGGCCTTCGATCCCGCGTTTCCGTCCCCCCGCCCGACTTGCGCGGGCGGGGGGACTTTCCTTCTCTCCGCGCCCATCACGCCGCCCCCTGCCGGGCGGTCAGAAAGGATCCTGAAACGACTATGAAATACTCCATCGGCATCGATTTCGGAACGCTGAGCGGCCGCGCCCTCCTCGTCGAGGTGGAGACCGGGCGCGAAGTCGCCACCGCGGTCAAGATGTACTCCCACGCCGTCATGGACGAGGTCCTGCCCGACGGCGTCACCAAGCTGCCCCCCGACTGGGCGCTTCAGCACCCCCGCGACTATCTCGAGGTCCTGGCCGAGACGGTCCCCGCCGTTCTGGCCGAGGCCCGCGTGGACCCCGCCGACGTGGTGGGCGTCGCGGTGGACTTCACCGCCTGCACCATGATCCCCGTGCTGGCCGACGGCACGCCCCTGTGCTTCCTGCCCGAATACGAGCACGAGCCCCACGCCTACGTCAAGCTCTGGAAGCACCACGCCGCCCAGCCCGAGGCGGACAAGCTCAACGCGCTGGCCCAGACCATGGACCCCGTGCGCCTGTCCCGTTACGGCGGAAAGGTCTCCAGCGAGTGGCTGTACCCCAAGGCCTGGCAGCTGCTGAACGAGGCCCCCGCGCTTTACGCGCGCGCCGACAAGCTCATCGAGGCCGGCGACTGGATTGTTCTGATGCTCACCGGGAACGAGCGGCGCAACGCCTGCGCCGCCGGCTATAAGGCCATGTGGCACAAGCGCGAGGGATACCCCTCCAAAGCGTTCTTCCGCGCGCTGGATCCCCGGCTTGAGAACATCGTCGAGGAAAAGCTGTCCCCGGACGTCTACGCGCTGGGTGGCAAGGCCGGCGAGATCAGCGAGGCCGGCGCCCGGCTCTGCGGGCTGCTGCCCGGAACGGCCGTCGGCATGGCCAACATCGACGCCCACGTGGCGGTCCCCGCCGCGGGCATCACCACGCCGGGCCGGATGCTGATGATCATGGGCACCTCCACCTGTCACATGCTGCTGGGCAGCGAGGAAAAGCTGGTCCCCGGCACCTGCGGCGTCGTCGAGGACGGCATCATCGGCGGACTGTTCGGCTATGAGGCCGGCCAGTCCTGTGTGGGCGACCACTTCGACTGGTTCGTCAAGAACCTGGTGCCCGCCTCTTACCGGGACGAGGCCGCGGCCCGCGGCATCTCCATCCACAAGCTGCTGCGCGAAAAGGTCGCCTCGCAGAAGCCGGGCCAGAGCGGCCTTCTGGCGCTGGACTGGTGGAACGGCAACCGCTCGGTCCTGGTGGACGCGGACCTGTCCGGCCTGTTCATCGGCATGAGCCTGACCACCAAGCCGGAAGAGCTCTACCGCGCGCTCATCGAGGCCACCGCCTTCGGCACCCGCATGATCATCGACACCTTCGAGCGGTACGGCGTGCCCGTCGATGAGCTGATCGCCGCGGGCGGCATCGCGGAGAAGGACGAGATGATGATGCAGATCTACGCCGACGTGACCCACCGCGAGATCCGCATTTCCGGCAGTGCGCAGGCCTGCGCGCTGGGCTCGGCCATGTTCGGCGCCGTGGCGGCGGGCAAGGCCGCCGGCGGCTACGACACCATCGGCGAGGCCGCCGAGCACATGTCCAGCCTGAAGGACACCGTCTATCGCCCCATCCCGGAGAACAGCGCGATCTACGACAGGCTCTATGAAGAGTATACGATCCTGCACGACACCTTCGGCCGCGGCGCCAACGACTGCATGAAACGGCTCCGCGCCCTCAAGCGCGAGCAGAACGCCTGATCCCCCGCCGTCCGGCGGAGAACAAAAGGAGAATCGCTATGGAAAAACCGTTCCTTCCCTTTTCGGTGGACCTCGGCGGCAAGGTGGCCGTCGTCACCGGCGGCAGCGGCGTGCTCTGCTCCGGCTTCGCCAGAGCGCTGGCGGCCTGCGGCGCGTCCGTGGCCGTGCTGGGCCGCCGCCTC
>JAEERN010000141.1 GCA_016285815.1 Clostridiales bacterium | reverse complement strand
GGGCCCGGCCGGGCCGGAGGCCGTGCGGGCCGCGCTGGCGGGGTGGGGCCTCGAGGCGCTTTCGGTCGAGCCCTGCGGGAGCGCGTCGCACGTGTTCACCCACGTCGAGTGGCGCATGACCGGATACCGGGTCCTGTGCGCCCAAACCTGCGCGGCGGGGGAGGCGGAAGAGAACGAGAACGCGCCCGGCGCTTTGATCTGGCGCACGGCCGAAGAGATCCGGGCGCGCTACGCCGTGCCGACGGCCTTCCGGGCCTTCGTGCGGAAGATGGAGCCGGGGGACGAAGCGTGAAGAAAAAAGACCCGGCGGCTTTCGACGGCCGCGCGGGTCTTTTTGATTTTGCCGGGGAAAACGGGGCCGCCCTCAGGCCGCCCTGCGGGACAGATCCTTGCCCAGCATCCCGCCCATGGAAAGGAACATCAGGATCAGGGCCGGACTGGTGATCGCGCCGGTCAGCAGGCTGACGGCGCTGTTCAGCGCCGAATAAGCAGACATCGACGCGGCCCCCTGAGCGAGGAGCATCCTGGAGACCAGGACCGAGATCAGCGGAGAGAACAGAACGCCGTAGAGAACGGTCAGCGCCGCAACGACGACGACCGCGGCGCTGATCAGCCCCCTGGGCGCGCGCGTCAGCGACACGATCAGGAAGAGCGCCGACAGCACCAGCATCACGAGACAGCGGACCAGCGCCTCGATGGGAACGCGGAAGACAATTTCCAGGCGATCGTTGAACAGCCCGGACAGCGGCCCCGCAAACGGGATCGAAAGCAGACAGACGAACAGCGCCAGCGCGTACAGCGCAACGGCGATGATCTGAAGGAGACGGCACAGCTTGACGCTCATGGAGAACTCAATCCTTTCTGGCGATGGTTTGCCCTCCGGCACGGCCTGGGACACCGGAAGACAGGGGAAAGGGAAGAGAGAACTCTCTTCCCCTTTGCTTTGTAAAACTCAGGCGACTTCGGTGAAGGCGTCCTTGCCGAGACCGCAGACGGGGCAGACCCAATCCTCGGGGATGTCCTCAAAGGCGGTGCCGGGCGCGATGCCGCCCTCCGGGTCGCCGACGGCGGGATCGTAAACATAGCTGCAGGGGCATTCGTACTTCTTCATGGGAAACGTCCTCCTTGTTGTGATCGCGGGCCGCGCGGCGGAGCCGCTGATGTTATTATAATCCCATTCGCGGCGGATTGCAAGTGTTTTCTTCGGCGCGGCGCGCGGGATCTATTGACAAGGCAGCCGAAGCGGTGCTATAATAACTGAGGTTTGTCCGTCCGGTCCGTGCGGGCCGGACCGGACGGACAGAAACGGAGAAGGAGCGTTCCCGCGCCGGGGGCGGGGAACAGAAAAGACGATGAAAAGAAAAAGCATTTCCATGACCGCGCTGCTGCTGACGCTGGTCCTGGCGCTGGCCGCCTGCGGCGGCGCCGCGCCCGCGCCGGAGACCACGGCGGCGACCCGTTCCACCACCGGGGCAACGGCGCAGACGACCACGAAAGCCGTGACGGAAGCGACGAACACCGCGTCGACGACGGAAGCTGCGGGATCCGATCCTTCGTCGCAAACGCAGGGATCCACCGAGCCGGAGGCCAAAGCGCCTGTACCGGTGGAGATCACCATAGACAACTGGCAGGAGTATTTTGAGATTGTGACATATGACACGGACGACGGTTACTTTAGGTGGGTTCTTGCCCTAAAAGCAGAGTATGCAGAACAATACAAAGAACACGGTGACTATGAAGTATCTGAAATTCCGGAAGGTGTACCCGATATTGCTATAGACATGTATGGTCGTGTAGAAGATGCGGGAGATATAACTGCAAAGATTCAGGTTTCGATGGAAGACAATGACACCTGGGAAAAGTATTTTTACAATAATCCCAATGATTATCATTGCAAACTCAATTCATTAAGCTATATGCTTTATTTGGCTGGAAAGACTGATAGAATCCAGACAAAATTCGATAACGGAGCGTATAGGTTAGACACTAATCTCTGTCATTCGGAAGAGGAAAAACGCCTGCTTCAAAGTGAAATGCAGATTGAAGTGACTGAAGTTTCCGGCACGATCCCGGTTTGTGGAGAAGAATGACAAGCAAAAAGAAAGCGGGGCATGGCCCCGCTTTCTTTTTGTCCGTCCGGGAGACGCACCTTCCCCGCTTTCCGTTATGGCAGGACGAAACAAGAGGGAAGGGATCGCTCCCTTCCCTCTTTGGAAACGCGGGATCCGTTTTTACTTCCCGAAGTACCGCTCCAGCAGGCCCTTGAGGGCCTTGCCGTGACGGGCTTCGTCGCGGGCCATCTCGTGGACGGTGTCGTGGATGGCGTCCAGACCGGCGGCCTTGGCGCGCTTGGCCAGATCGGTCTTGCCGGCGGTGGCGCCGTTTTCGGCCTCGACGCGCATCTCGAGGTTCTTCTTGGTCGAGTCGGTGACGACCTCGCCCAGCAGCTCGGCAAACTTGGCGGCGTGCTCCGCCTCTTCATAGGCGGCCTTTTCCCAGTAGAGGCCGATCTCCGGATAGCCCTCGCGGAACGCGACACGGGCCATGGCCAGATACATGCCGACTTCCGAGCACTCGCCGCTGAAGTTGGAGCGAAGGTCCGCCAGGATGTCCTCGCTGACGCCGGAGGCGACGCCGACGACGTGCTCGGCGGCCCAGGTCATCTCTTCCTGCTGGGCGACGAACTTGGAGGCGGGAGCCTTGCAGACGGGGCACTGCTCGGGGGCGGCATCCCCTTCGTAGACAAAGCCGCAGACACTGCAAACGTACTTCATGGTTTTTTCTCCTCTTATGTTAAAGATTTTGGGAACGCTTCAGACAATCGGGGCAAAGCCCGGTGTAAAGGACCGAACGCGACAGGATCCGGAACCCGCTTCCCGCCGGGATGGGCGGACAGGGTTCGGCGGGAAAGTCCGCGTCGAACACGCGGCGGCAGGAGACGCACTGGACGTGGTCGTGGTCTGCGGTGTTGAAGTCGTAGATGTCGGCAGAGTTGGGGACCTCGACGTGACGGATCCGGCCGGAGGCGGCCAAAACCGCCAGATTGCGATAGACCGTCGCCTTGCCGACGGTGGGGGCGGACCGGTGGATGTGCTCGTAGATCTCTTCGGCGGTGGGGTGGGTGCGCAGCGCGTTGACCGCATCGAAGACGATCTGGCGCTGCACCGTGTTTCGGCTGGCCAAGCGGACGAGCCCCCTCCCTGTCGATCGGATCGTTTCTTCCATTATACGCTTATTGAGAATGGATGTCAATAAAAAAATATGCTTTTTCTGCGGCGGAAGGAGCCAAACGCAAAAGCGCGGCGCTTTCCGGAAACCGGGGGAAAGCGCCGCGCCGAATGCAGGAAAAGGAAGTTGCCGATCGGCAGGAAAAGGGCCCGTACGGGGCCGTACGGGGCTACGGGGCCGTACGGGGCTACGGGGCCGTACGGGGCCTTCCGCGGCCTGATCGCCGGGAGACAGGATCAGCCGTTGTCCGGACCGGACCGTTTCTCCGCGGCGCGCCCGGCGAAGAAGCAGGCGGCGGCCGCGATCAGCGACACGGCGGTGATGATGATCACTGTGACCCACTTGACCTCGCTCAGCTGGTTGAGGGCGAACTCGCCGGTCTCGGCGTTCTGCAGATGCGAGAAGATCAGGACCACGTCGGCGATGACGCCCACGGCCAGGATGGGCCCGGCGGCCAGCTTCAGGCCGAAGCCGGCCGCGGTCTCGGCGCGGCGGAACCGGGTGGGCACGTCGCGCCGGAGGTCGATGAACGCGCCGACGTAATAGGCCGCGATGCAGAGCACGATGATCTCCGGCAGCATATAGCTGGCGTTATAGCTGACCGAATAGGCCAGCGCGCCGCCCGTGGGAAGGGGAAGCCCGGCCCAGACCGTGGCCCCGGCGACGACGTGGAACACGAAGCGAAGCGTCCCGCCCAGCAGCGCGCCGAGAGTCAGAGCCTCGGCCTGCTTCAGTCTGGTCTTGCGGAACACGCCGCCGAAGCCCAGCACGGCGAAGGCCAGCAGATAGTCCAGCACGATGACGGCCAGGACAGACTGCCAGCCGGTAACGTAGGACAGGTTCTTCAGACCCAGCAGCTGCTGGACCGCGCCGTAGGCCGTGGCGGCCAGCAGGCCGAAGCCGGTGCCGTGGCGGTAGGCGATGATGATGATGGGCAGCATGGAAGCGACGGTGACGGAGCCGCCGTAGGGCATGTCGATGAGCTTGAGCACGCTCAGCGCCGAGGCGACGGCGATGAGGACGGCGGCCTCGACGAGGCGCTTGGTTTTGGACGTCATGGGGATCCCTCCTGATAAATACAGATGCGAAAGGGCCTCAGGCTCTCTCGTTTGGATGAAGAGACGAACCTGAGGCTCCAAAGGACGGGAATCGGTTTCCTACGCCGGCATTGTCCGGATCAGGTTCCTGGGTCCGGCCGCGCGATTGCGGTCGTCTCAGCCGGCATGCGCCAGCGCCCCTTCAATTATCCAATATCATACACCCGCGGCGGGGATTTGTCAAGTCCCTTTTTCCACAGAGCCGCGGCCGGCGGCAGGCCGGATCTTTTCCCCGCCTTCCCCGCGCCTTGCGACAAAAAAACGCAGGGACAGGAGGTATACTCTTTTTGTCACCAAAGAAGGACCGAGGGGGGAACGGACTGTGTGGGCAAAGCTGGGCGAAAAGTTGAAGCGGACTGGTACGGCGCGGCGGGCGCTGGGATGGGCGGGCGCCTTCGTCACGTCCGCGCTGTTGTGCGGCGTGAGCGTGTTCGGGTGCGTCGCGCCGCTGGGGGTCTGCCGCCAGGGGACCTATATGGGGCGCCGCAAGATGATCGCGGCCTATCTGGGCGTGGTGGCGGGGGCCTGTCTGTTCGGCGTCCAGCCGATCAAGTACATCGCCGCCGGTCTCATCGTGCTGGTGGCCAGTGAGGCCTTCCACGGGATGCGGCCCGTCAAGAGCACGGTCTTCGCCGCGGCCTGCGTCACGGGGGCCGTGGGGCTGACCGGGCTGATCTGGCTCATCGCGCCGGAGACGGAGAACGCCGGTGCGCTGTATCTGGCAGAGCTGCTGACCACGGGCCTGACGGCCGCGCTGATGTGCGCCCGCCGGAACGCCGCCGAGGGGCGCGAGCGCATGGGCGACGTGCTGACCGCGGCGCTGCTGCTGGCGGTGATCCCGCCGTTTTCCGCGGGGCGCTTCCCCGTTTTTCCCGGTATCCCGCTGGCCGCGGCCTGCACGCTGGTGGCCGCGGAACGTTCGGGGATCTACGGCGGCGTGACGGTGGGGCTGGTCAGCGGTCTGGCCTTCGACCTGTCCGGCGGAGCGGTGCCGGTCTGGTGCTATTCGCTGGCGCTGGGCGGGCTGGCGGCGGGGGCGGCGCGCCGCCGCC
>JAEERN010000140.1 GCA_016285815.1 Clostridiales bacterium | reverse complement strand
GCGGGACACGGTCGTGCATCCGACCGGCCCCGCAGAAGAGGTGGCGCCCGCCGCCGAAGCGGACGGCGAGGCGCGGCGGAGGGCATGGGGCGTTTCCGCCGGGGGCGCTTTGACCGCCGGCGGCACGGGGATGGAGCTGACCCTGCGCCGGACGGCGGACGGCCCCGCCGGAGCGCTTTGGACCGGCGCGCCCTTCGTGCTGGAGAAAAAAGCCGGCGGCGTCTGGACCGAGGCGGAGCGCGCGGTCGAGGGCGAGTTCGTCTGGACTTGCGAGGCGTATCTGCTCCCGCCCGGCGGCGCGCTGACCTTCGACGTCGACTGGTCCGGGTACTACGGCGCGCCGGAGGCCGGGGAATACCGTCTGGTCAAGGTGCTGAGGAGCGAACAGGGCGAAGAGATCCCGGTTTGGGTCGAGTTTTCCGTCGCCGGGTGATCCGCGGTCCCCAAATAGAAACGGAGCGCCGGTCCGGTCCCCCGCGGGGGATCGGACCGGCGCCTTGCCTTTGCGCGGGGGGGGCGGGACCGGTCAGTCGCTGAAATCCGAGTCCAGCAGGACGTCAAAAGTGTGATCGGGGTACTTTTCCGAAAGGGCCGCGATCAGCTCCTGGCGGATGGCCGGAGCGTCGGCCCCGAAGGCGACGATGACGTCCACGCTGACGTGCCGGGTCTCCGGCTCGACGTAGAACCCGTGGGTCTGCAAGATCTCCGGCCGGGCGGCGGCCAGCGCGTCCACGTCCGCCCGGATGGCGGCGGAGTCGCCCTCCGAGTCGTTGGCGGCGTAGATGCCGACGGTGAGGATGATGCCGTATTCCAGATAGACGGCCATGGTGATGCGCCGGGTGAGGCGGTGAAGCTCCCGGGCAGTGAGGCTGTCGCTGACCTCCACGTGGACCGAGCCGATGGTCTTCTCCGGACCGTAGCGGTGCAGGATCAGGTCATAGGCCCCGCGGACCTCGGGGAAGGCGCAGATGCGCTCCTTCAGCCTGGTGCTGAGCTCGGTGTCCGCCCGGGTGCCGATGATGCTGTTCAGGCTCTCCAGCAGGATCTCCACGCCCGCCTTGACGATGACCAGCGAGATGACCGCGCCCAGATAGCCCTCGACGCTGACCTCCCAGATCATGCTCACCGCCGCGGCGGCCAGCGTGGACAGCGAGATGATCGCGTCGAAGAAGGCGTCCGTCCCCGAGGCCACCAGCGATTCGGAGTTCAGGCGCTTTCCGGCGCGCTTGACGTACTGTCCCAGCGCCAGCTTGACGGCCACCGCCGCGCCGATGATGATCAGCGAGACGGGGGTGTATTCGGCCATGCTGGGGTGAAGGATCTTTTCAAAGGATTCACGGAACGAGGTCACGCCCGCGGCGATGACGATCACCGCGATGATGACCGACGTGATGTACTCGATGCGGCCGTAGCCGTACGGATGCTTTTTGTCCGGCGGCCGGTTGGCCAGCTTGGTGCCGACGATGGTGATCAGCGACGAGAGCGCGTCGCTGAGGTTGTTCACTGCGTCGAGGATCACGGCGATGGAGCCGGTGATCAGGCCCACCGCGGCCTTGAAGGCCACAAGGACCAGATTGGCCCCGATGCCGACGAAGCTGACGCGGACGATCTGCCGGCTGCGGTCTGCTTGAATTGCCATAGAGCGCCTCTTTCTCTTCGGACGTCGGCCCGAAGACGGGATTTTTCAGAACCGCACCGTTCTGGGGGCGGCGGTGAAGGACGAGAAGGTGGCCTCGGCATTGACCAGGCGGAAGACCGCCGTGTTGCCGTCGCCGGGGGCGTACATGGCGCGAAGGGAGGGATAGGCCTCCAGCATGTGCTCCTGGGCCTCGACGCGGGGATCCTCCACGGCGTCGGCGGCGACGCGCAGCCAGCGGGTCCCGTCAAAGGCGCAGAGCTCTACACGCGGCTCGGCCTTGATCTGCTGCGCCACGGGCTTGGACAGGCCGGTCTGGATGGTGAGAGCGCCGTCGAAGAGGTCGACGGTGCCGAAGGGGCGCACCCGGGGGCGGCCGTTTTCCACGGTGGCAAGGTAATAGGTGCCGACGGCTTTCAGAAATTCGTATACTTCTTCCATGGGTTCCTCCGTTTTTCCGGCACGGGCCGGGATGATTTTACAGGTCCTATTTTACAGAATCCGCTTTGCTTTGTCAAGGAACTTCCCGGCAGAGCGGGATTTTTTGCGCGGGCGCATAAACCGGCTCCGGGCGGGCGACCCTTTTGGCGAGGATCGAAGGATCGGAGGCGTATGGAGAAGATGAAAAAGCTGTTTCGGCGGTGGGGCGCGGTGCTGGGGGCGTTCCGTTGGGCGAGGATCGAGCTGGCCGCGGCGGCGGCGCTGGGGGCGGTGCTGGCGCTGGAGCTGGGCGCGGCCCGGGCGGACCAGCGGGCGCTGGCGG
>JAEERN010000139.1 GCA_016285815.1 Clostridiales bacterium | reverse complement strand
TCTTCTGCAAGCAGGGAGTCCAGCTCGTCCAGCGAACGACCGGGCTGGACCGCCAGGTTCCGTCCGGCGGCCGCGGCCCGGGGGCAGCGCTCGGACAGGGCGTCGATCTCCCGCGGGGTGACGAAGAGCTCGCCCCCGTCCCCCGGCTCGGAAAAGTCCGCCGCCGAAACGGACACCACGGTGGGAACGCCCACGGAGATGCAGGGCACGCCGACGGTGGCCGCGCTAATCTCGAACCGGTGGTTCCCGACGCCGGACCCGGGGGTCACGCCCGTGTCGGAGATCTGGATCGTCCGGCACAGACCGCCGACGCTGCGGGAGGCCAGCGCGTCGATCAGCACGCAGACGCAGGGCGGGACGCTGGAGATGAGGCCGCAGACGGTCTCGGCGCTTTCCAGCCCCGTGGTGCCCAGCACGCCGGGCTGGAGCACCGCCACGGGGCGAAGCCCCTCGAACCGGTCGGGCAGCTGGCGCAGCAGGTGGCGCGTGGCCAGAAGACGGTCGGCGGTGCGGGGGCCGATGGAATCCGACGTGATGCGCCGGTTGCCCAGCCCCACGGCCAGGATGGGGCGGCCGCCGTCCGGGGGCAGCAGGCGGCCCACCACGTCCGCCACGGCCCGGGCCGCAGCGTCCGGCGCGTTCTCCCGGCGGTCGATCAGGGCGGAGACGTCCAGCGTGGTGTAACGGCCCACGGGCTTGGACAGCAGGCGCGACGCCTCGGGCGTCCGCACGTCGATTTCCTCCGCCGGAAGGCCGAAAAGCGCGTATCGGCGGCTGGACACGCCCTTTGCCGCCGGACCCGCGCCGTCCCGCGCCTCGGCGGCCATGTCCGTCCGACGGTCCGTCATGTCGATCACCTCGCTTTTTTCATAGCCTGTTCCGCTGCGGCGGGTTTTATGCGCGCCGGCGCGGAATAAACCGGGACGGCGCGGCGAAGGATAAGGGCGAAGACGTCAAAAAAAGGAGGCGGACGGATGGAGCGGGACGCGTTCGGCGGCGATCCGGAGGAGGATCTGCGCCTTCTGGCCGGGCGCTTCGCGGAGGACGCGGTCTTCCGCGTAAGGCGCGTGGAGAATGAAGACGGAAAGCTGGTCTGCGCTGCGGCGTTTCTGGACGGGATGACCGACGGGCTTTTGACGGCGCAGAGCGTCGTGGGGCCGCTGGCGGCGGCCGCGGCGGCGGGACGCGCGGCGACGGCGAAGACGCTGAGGACCGTGGTCTCCAACTGTGAGCTGTCCCGGGCGAAGACCGGCGAAGAGCTGGCCCGGTCGGTCATGAGCGGCGACACGGCGGTGTTCGTGCCCGGCGGGGCCTTTGCCGCCGGGACCAAGAAATGGCCCAAGCGCGGCGTCTCCGAGCCCCGGGGCGAGACCGTGGTCCGCGGTCCGCGGGAGGGGTTCCTGGAGAACGCGCTGGACAACGTGAGCATGGTGCGCCGCCGGCTGAAGACCGGGGACCTGCGGGTGGAGGAGCTCTCCTTCGGCGCCGCCACGGGGACCCGTGTCTATCTGCTGAGCCTGCGCGGACGGGCCGACGAGCGGGTGCGGTGCGAGCTGAAGCGCCGCCTTGCCGGCGCGCCCCAGCGGGAGGTCCTCGACTCGAACGTGTTGGCGGAGCAGATCCGGGACCACGGCTTCAGCCCCTTCAAGACGGTGGGTGTCACCGAGCGGCCGGACGCGGTGGCGGCCAAGCTGTTGGAGGGGCGCGTGGCGCTGCTCTGCGACGGATCGCCCGCCGCGCTGACCGTGCCGTATCTCTTTCTGGAGAGCCTTCAGACGGGCGAGGACTATTACACCGGCTATCTCTACGCCTCGTTCAGCCGGCTGCTGCGATTCGCCGGGTTCGCGCTGTCGGTCCTGGTGCCGGCGCTTTACGTGGCGGCGGTGAACTATCATCAGGAGCTTCTGCCCACCGCGCTGCTGCTGAGCGTCTCCAAGAGCCGGCAGGGCGTTCCATTTCCCACGGTGCTGGAGCTTTTGCTGCTGCTGGGGGCCTTCGACGTCCTGCGCGAGGCCAGCCTGCGCTCGCCCGGCAGCGTGGGCCAGGCGCTGAGCGTGGTGGGGACGCTGATCATCGGCCAGGCCGCGGTGGAGGCGAAGTTCGTCAGTGCCCCGGTGGTCATCATCGTGGCGCTGGCGGGGACCACCTCCATGCTGGCCACCGCCGTGACGGGGGCGCTGATCGCTGCCCGGACGGCGTTGATCGTGCTGACGGCGCTGTTCGGTCTGCCGGGCTTTGCCGCCGGCTGTTTGATGGGGGCGGCGCATCTGGTGAGTCTGGACTCCGTCGGCGTTCCCTATCTTTCGCTTCGGCGCACCGCCGCGGGCGACGCGCCGGACGCCGCGGTCCGGCG
>JAEERN010000138.1 GCA_016285815.1 Clostridiales bacterium | reverse complement strand
TCCGCTTGGGCCGCTCGATGCGCCGGACGCCCTCGTCCGGCAGCTCCTGCAGAAAGCGCGAGACCAGATTGCGGGAGGTCCGGCCGTAGAGCATGCGCTGGGAGGCGTAGGTCAGGTACAGCTCGCGCTTGGCGCGGGTGATGGCGACGTAAGCCAGCCGCCGCTCTTCCTCCACGCCCTCGGCGGTCTCACAGCTGCGGGCCGAGGGGAACAGCTCTTCCTCACAGCCGATCAGGAACACCCGCGGGAACTCCAGCCCCTTGGACGAGTGGATGGTCATCATCGTCACCGCGTCGGCGGCGCCGTCGTACCGGTCGATGTCCGTCAGCAGACTGGTCTCTTCCAGAAAGCCCTCCAGAGACGGCTCGGCGGCGGCGGTCATGTAGTAGATGATGTTGGTCTTCAGCTCCATGACGTTTTCCAGCCGGGTCTTGTTCTCCGGATCCTTGTTCATATTGGCGATCAGCGCGGCGCGATAGCCCGTCCTCTCCAGAACGGCCTCGTACAGCTCGTCCAGCGGCAGCTCGCGCTTTTTCTTCATCAGCTCAAGGACCACGTCGGTAAAGGCCTTCATGGCGTTCGCGCTCCGCGCGGACAGCCCTTCCACCTCGCCCGCTCGGCGCATGACCTCCAGAACGCCGATCCCGGCACGCTCCGCCGCGGCGGCCGCCGCGGCGAAGGACTTGTCACCGATCCCCCGGGCCGGCACGTTGACGATCCGCGCCAGCCGCAGGCTGTCGAAGGGGTTGGCAATCACCTGGAGATAGGCCATCATGTCGCGGATCTCCGCGCGGTCGTAAAAGCGCGTGCCGCCGATGATGCGGTACGGGATCGAGTTGTAGGCCAGGCTTTTCTCCATGGCGTTGGACTGGGCGTTGGTGCGGTAGAGCACCGTGTTCTCCGACCAGCTCTCCCCCGCCGAATGGGCCCGGGTCATGACGTCTGTCACATATTCCGCTTCGGCGCGCTCGTCCTCCGCCTCGTAGACGGTCACCGGCGCGCCGCTCCCGCGGGAGGTCCAGAGCTCCTTTCCCATGCGCCGGGCGTTGTGGCGGATCACGGCGTTGGCCGCGTTCAGGATGTTGGACGTCGAGCGGTAGTTCTGCTCCAGCCGGAACACGCGCGCGTCCGGATACTCGTTCTGAAAGTTCAGGATGTTCTCCACCCGCGCCCCGCGGAAGCTGTAGATGCTCTGGTCGTCGTCGCCCACCACGCAGACGTTCCCGTGGAACGAGGCCAGCTGCTTCACCAGCACGTACTGGGCGTGGTTGGTGTCCTGATATTCGTCCACCAGGATGTGGGTGAAGCGCCGGCTGTATTTGGCCAGCACGTCGTCGCAGGTCCGGAACAGGGTCACGGTCTGGAAGATGAGGTCGTCGAAGTCCAGCGCGTTGGCCTCGAAGAGCTGGCGCTGATACTCGCGGTAGATCCGCGCGGCGGTCAAGATCCGGTCGTCCCCCCTGGCGTTCTGCGCCAGCTCGTCCGGCAGCCAGAGACGGTCCTTGGCGTCGCTGATGACGGCGGCCACCGAGCGGGGCGGGAACTCTCTGGGGTCCAGCCGCAGCCGCTCCATGACGTCCTTGACAACGCGGACGCTGTCGTCCGCGTCGTAGATGGTAAAGCCCGGGCGATAGCCGAGCCGCTCGCCCTCGCGCCGCAGGATGCGGACGCAGGCCGAGTGGAACGTGCTGGCCCAGACGTCCTGTCCCACCTCGCCCAGCATCCGGACCAGCCGGTCCTTCAGCTCGCCCGCCGCCTTGTTGGTGAAGGTGATGGCAAGGATCCGCCACGGCTCGGCGGGGTCCTCGGCCACCATGGCGGCCAGCTCGTCGGACGAGAGCCGCGCCCGGCCGGCGACGTGCGCCTCCAGCGCGGCCAGCTCCGCCTCGCCCGTTCCGGTCGGGACCGTTTCGCTCTCCCAGGCCGAGCCGAAGCGCACCAGGCAGGCGATGCGGTTGATCAGCGCCGTGGTCTTGCCGCTTCCCGCCCCGGCCAGCACCAGCACCGGTCCCGAGGCGGCGAAGACGCACCGCTTCTGCTCGTCGTTGAGATAGGCGAACTCCGCCGCCAGCGCGGCGCGCTTCAGTTCGATGTATCGGGCGTTGTCCGTCACTTGTTCTCCTCTTTCTCCACGACCCCGGTCAGGTCGAAGGCGGGGACGAACCCGCTCTCCGCCGAGGTCAGCTCCTGTGTGTATCCGTTCTCAAAGCCCAGCGCCAGCAGGATCTCCACCGCGCGGCGGTACTCCGCCGCCGTCACCGTCCGGTCCAGCCCGCGGATCCCCGCCGCGGGCCCGGCGGGCACGTACTGGCTCATCAGCGACAGCGGCGTGTCCGGCGGGACGATCCGCGCCACGCGCTCCAGCACGCGCCGGGTCATCCCCGTCCGCCCCGGCAGGACCAGATGGCGCACCATGGTGCCGGAGCGGATCAGCCCGTCCGCGCCGAACCGGGCCGGGCCCGTCTGGGCGGCCATGACGGCAAGGGCCGCCGCCGCCGCGTCCTCATAGTCCGCCGCGGCGCAGAGCGTTCCGGCCGAGGCCGCGTCGAACTTGAAATCCGTCAGATAGACGTCCACCAGTCCCGCCAGCTTTTCCAGCGTCCCGGGCGACTCGTATCCCCCGCAGTTCCAGATCACCGGAACGTCCGGCTTCAGCGCGGTCAGCACGTCGCGCAGCTGAAGGGCGTAGTGCGTGGGCGTCACCAGATCCAGACTGTGGACCCCCGTGTCCAACAGCCGCCGGAAGACGGCCAGAAGGCCGTCGGCGTCCAGCGCGGCCCCCGCCGAGCGGGACATCGAGATCTCGCTGTTCTGGCAGAAGACGCAGCGTACCGGACAGCCGCAGAAAAACACGGCTCCGCTGCCGCGGACGCCGCTGATGCAGGGCTCTTCCCAGAACAGGGGCGCCGCCCGGGCCACCCGGACGTCGAGTCCCCCGCCGCAGGCGCCGACCGCGCCGCCCGTCCGGTCCGCCCCGCACCTTCGGGGGCACGCCGTACAGTGCGACAGGGCCGCGCGCGTATCTTCCGACCAGTCCATCCGCCCTCCGCCTCAAAAAACTTTCCGTCTTTTAGTTTAACACACTTGAAATTTCTTGTCAATCGTACTACAATATAGGAAAGTCTTGTCCGACTCTATAATTTGAAAGGGAGAAACCACCATGGCAGAAAGCGCAAAACCTGAGAAGAAGGGCTTTTTCGGTGAATTCAAGGAATTCATCACCCGGGGCAACGTCCTCGACATGGCCGTCGGCGTCATCATCGCCACCGCCTTCGGCAAGATCACGACCACTCTCGTCAACGAGGTCCTGATGCCGTTCATCGGCTGGCTCTTCGGCGGATTCGATCTGTCCAAGCTGAATATCACGCTGGAGCCCGCGGTCAAGGAGATCGTGGACGGCGTCGAGACCGTCACCAAAGAGGCCGTCGTCATCGGCATCGGCTCGTTCATCGCGGCCATCATCGACTTCATCATCATCGCCTTCATCGTCTTCCTGATCGTCAAGGGCTTCAACAAGGCTCACGCCAAGGCCAACGCCAAGAAGCTCGCCGCCGAGGAAGAGGCCCGCAAAAAGGCCGAGGAAGAGGCTGCCGCCGCCGCTGCGGAACCCACCGAGGATCAGAAGCTGCTGGCCGAGATCCGCGATCTGCTGAAAGAGAGAAAGTGATCTCTCCGTTCCATAAGGACTCATGCGCTGCTTCGGGGGTCGGACGATCGTCCGGCCCCCTTTTTAATGAATTCTTAAAGGTCTTTCTCCTTTTTTCTTCAATCTCTCCGTGCTATGATCTCCGTGAAAGGCTGGTGGACGTCCCATGTACACGATCCTCGTCTGCGACGACGAGCCGGATATCGTCTCGGCGCTCTGCGTCTATCTGCGGGAGTACCGGGTCCTGCCCTCCTCCGGCGGGGCCGAAGCGCTGGAGATCCTGTCCCGTGAAAAGGCGGATCTGGTCCTGTTGGACTTGATGATGCCCGGATTGGATGGGCTGGCCGTCCTGCGGCGGATCCGCGAGATCGCCAATATCCCCGTCATCCTGCTGACGGCCAAGGCCGAGGACGCCGACAAGATCGTCGGGCTGGACGCCGGCGCCGACGACTACGTCACCAAGCCCTTCAGCCCCACCGAGCTGCTGGCCCGCGTCCGGGCCCAGCTGAGGCGGTACACCTCGCTGGGAGCCAGCCCCCGCCGGAGCGGCACGGTGACGGTGGGCGGCCTGTGTCTGGACCGGGACGCCGGAGTCGTCACGCTCTACGGCGAGCCGGTGGCCCTGACGCCCACCGAGTTCGGCATCCTGGCGCTGCTGATGGAGTCTCCCGGCCGGATCTTCTCCAACCGCGAGATCTACGACCGGGTCTGGCGCGGGGCCGGATGGTCCGGCCTTGAGACCAGCGTTCCCGTCCACATCCGCCACCTGCGGGAGAAGATCGAGATCGATCCCGCCGAGCCGCGCTATATCAAAGTCGTCTGGGGCAGGGGATATCGCCTGGACCCGGGCCGCTGAAAGGAAGGGATCTTTCTGTGAAACGATCGATCCGCAGTCTGTTCTGGGTCCGCTTCGCCGCCTTCGCCGCGCTGATCCTGTGCGCCGCGTCGACGGTCCTGTGCGGCGCCGCTTCCGTCGGGGCGCTGGCAAACGGCGCCTTTCTCGACGGCGGCAGTGCCTGGCGGACGGCGACGGAAGAAAACATCCTGTACGCCTATGCCCGCCGGGACGTTCCGCTTCGCCTGTCCAACGGATCGGGCTACGTCTATTACGTTCCCTTCGACGGCGCGATCTGCGATCCGGAGGCCAACTTCCGCTATTTCCTGTACGACGGGGAATCGCAGCTTCTGTACGCCCGGCCCCTCGCGCCCGGCGAGGCCGTCCTCTTCACCGGCGTCCTCGAGAACTTCTCCTTTCCCCTTCCGGACGGCTCCCTGTCGGAGGAGCTGCGGCTGGACTGCACGGTGACGGACAACGTCCGCGACAGTCTCGTCTTCCGGTACCTGCTGGTGGGCCGGATCGCCCGCTTCCGCTGGGCGCTGGCCGCCGGGACCGCGGCCGGGATCCTCGTCTGCGCGGCGCTGTTCGCCTTTCTGCTCCGCTCCGCCGGGGTCGCGCCGGACGGAACGGCAACGCCCGGCTTTCTGGGGCGGGTCCCGCTGGAGCTCTATCTGGCGGCGTGCGCGGGACTTGCGGTCCTTCTGTTCCTCGTTTTCGCGGACTACCTTCCCGCCCGGCCGCTCGCGTACCTCGTGTGGGGCGCATGGGGCGCCGTCTTGCTCTGTCTGGCGGTGAGCGCGTGCATGACCGTCGCCGCCCGGGTCCGCTCGCGGACCTTCGTCAAGACTTTGCTGGTCTGGATCCTGCTCCGCGCGGCGGGCCGGTTCTTCCGCTTCCTCGCCCGGGTCTACCGCCGGGCCGGCTTTCTGTGGCGCACGCTCCTGGGACTCGTCCTTCTGTCCCTCCCCTTTCTGGCGCTTCTGATCACAGATCTCGACCGCCACGCCTTCCGGGGGATCCACCTCTTCTGCGCGCTCCTCTGGCTGGGCGTGCTGGCTCTGGTCCCCGCGGCGGCGGCCAACCTGTCCAAGCTGTTCCGGGGCATCCGCCGCCTGTCCGAAGGCGACTATACCGACCCGGTGGACGCGCGCGGCATGTTTTTCGACTTCCGCACCGCCGCAGGCCAGCTCAACGCCGCGGCGGAGGGCATGAACGCCGCCGTGGAAGAGCGGCTGAAGAGCGAACGCCTGAAGACCGAGCTCATCACCAACGTGTCCCACGATATCCGGACGCCGCTGACCTCCATCCTCAACGGCGTGGACCTGCTGCGCCGGGACGAGACCCTGTCCGAGACCTCCCGCGGGTACGTGGAGATGCTGGACCGTCAGGGACAGCGGCTGAAAAAGCTGACGGACGATCTCATCGAGACGTCCAAGGCCGCCTCGGGGGCCGTGGCGGTCTCCCCCGAGCCGCTGGATCTGGGGACCCTGCTGGAGCAGGCCGTCGGCGAATACAGCGACCGGCTGGCTGCGCGCGGCCTTCGCCCCTATCTCGCCGCCGAGCCCGGCTGTACCGTCCTGGCCGACGGAAAGCTGCTCTGGCGCGTGTTCGACAACCTGCTGGCCAACATCGCCAAATACGCCATGGCGGGAACCCGGGTGTACCTGTCCGTCCGGCGCACGTCCGACGGCGCGGAGGCGGTCTTCCGCAACATTTCGGAGGACGAGCTGCCCCGGGATCCCGCCGAGCTGACCGAGCGCTTCGTCCGGGGAGACGCCGCCCGCCACACCGAGGGCAGCGGTCTGGGCCTGTCCATCGCCGTCAGTCTGTGCCAGCTCATGGGCGGCTCGCTTTCCCTGACCACCGACGGGGATCTGTTCCTGGCCGCCGTCTCGCTGCCCGCCCCGCCGCAGGCGTAAATAATTTTTCCGGCGGTGTGGTACCTTTTGCCCCGCCGCGCGGTAATAGGACAGAGACTTTATTCAAAGGCCAATAAAACGGCGGCCCGCGCCGTCGTCTTCCCGGAACGATAAGACAAAAAACAGAAGAATGGAAAGGAGGGGGACTGTTTTGACCGATCCCGTCTCCCCCGCGCCCCGGGCGCGGGGCCTCTCGAAACGGACGCAGCTTCTCCTCGCGTTTTTCCTGCCCCTGTCCGTGGCTCTGATCGCCTTTGCCGTCAAGGGGCTGGCCCCCTTCGGCGGCCGGGGCCTCATGGCCATGGACGGCTGGGGCCAGTATTTCCCCATGATCAAAGAGCTTCGCCGCTGTATCCTCTCCGGCGAGGGGCTCCAGTGGTCCTTTGCCGGGGCCAACGGCTTCGACTTTTGGGTGCAGAACGCCTATTACACCAACTCGCCCCTGTGGCTGCCCCTCTGCCTGCTGCCCGAGCGATGGCTGCCGGCAGCCGTCGACCTGATCGTCGCCCTTCACTTCGGGCTGGCCGGGCTGACCTGCGGGCTTTGGCTGTCCTCGCGGGAGGACAGGCCCCGGCTCACGACGCCGGTCTTCGCCGCGGCCTACGCTCTGTGCGCCTGGAGCCTGGCCTTCATCAACCAGCTCATGTGGACGGACGTCTACGTCCTGTTGCCTCTGGTGGTGCTGGGGCTCAGCCGTCTGGTCCGTCAGGGACGCTGGGAACTCTACGTCCTGTCGCTGGCGCTGACGCTGTGGACCAACTTCTACATCGGCTGGATGGTCTGCCTGTTCTGCGTTTTGTGGTTCGCCGTCCTGATGGCGGTCCGTCCCGGACCGGGCCGCGGCCGTCTCCGCGCGGCGGGACTGTTCGCCGGCTGTTCCCTTCTGGCCGGAGCGCTGGCCGCGCCGGTGCTGATCCCCGCGTGGCTGGGCCTCCGGAACACCGTGGCCTCGACCCTTTCCTTCGGCGGCGAGCTGAAATTCTACCACTCGATCCCCGAGCTCTTGTCGCGCTTCCTTCCCTTTTCCGGCATGCACATCCAGTTCGAGGCGGCCAACCTCTACTGCGGCCTGCTCTGCGTCCCGCTGGGGCTGGCGGCCCTGTTCGACCGGCGGCGGCCGCTGGGGGCGCGGCTGGCCTATCTGGGGCTCTGTCTCTTCCTGCTGGTCTCTTTCGAGCTGAACCTGCTGGACTATCTCTGGCACGGGTTCCATTTTCCCAACCAGCTTCCCGGGCGCCAGAGCTTTCTTTTCTCCTTCCTGCTGGTCACCGCGGCCCACGCGGGCCTCGAGACCCTGCGCGGCCGGATCGGCCGCGCAGACCGGCCGCGGGTCCGCCTGAAGACGGCCGTGACCGCCTCGGTCTGCGGTCTGCTGCTGGCGGGGGTCTCGGCCAACGCCGTCTGGACCGTCGCGGCCCAGTGCTGGTCCACCGATCTCGGCTGGTACACCCGCTTTGACGACGACATGGCCGTCCTCACGGCGGCCTATGCGCCCCGCCGCCCCGGCCCGGAGTTCTGGCGGTGCGAGATGTTCTCGCCTTACAACTTCAACCCCGGCCAGCTGTACGGCTTCCCGGGCGTGTCGTGGTACTCCTCGACCATGAGCGCCGGCGCCTATGACTTTTACCGCAGCATCGGCCAGCCGATCTACGCGTCGAACGTCTCGACGCGCTACGTGCCCAACCCGCTGTCCAACGCCCTGCTGGGCGTGCGCTACGTCTTCGACAACGGCGTCCGCGAGCGCGAGATCACCGAGCTGAACCGGGCGGGCCTCGACGAGCGCGAGACCGTCGGCAGCGTCACCGTCTATGAAAACGCATATGCGCTGCCGCTGGGCTTCTGCGTCGACCGCGGCGCGGCGGCGGTCGAGCCGAAGCGCCACGAGGCCGGCAACGCGTTCCTGAACCGGATCTTCCGCGCCATGGTCCCCGGGCTGGACGCCGATCTCCTGCGGCGCCGGGGTGGGACCTGGTCGCTGGACGCCGAGGGCTTCCGCCTCGCGGTCGACGCTCTGCGCGCCGGAGCCATGACGCTGGAGCGCTTCTCCGGCTCTGAGATCGTCGGCCGCGTCGAGGCCGACGGCGACTGCGAGCTGTTCCTGTCCGTCGCCGCCGCCGAAGGCTGGCGCGTCTGGGTGGACGGACGGCGCGCCGCGCCCGACCGCCTGTTCGGCTATTTCCTCGGCGTGCCCCTCTCGGCCGGCAGCCACACGGTCCGCCTCTCTTACCGGACCCCCGGTCTCGCCGCCGGCGGCGCGGTCTCGCTGACCGCCGCGGTCCTCTTCCTGGCGGCGGGCCCCCTCGCCCGTCGCGCCCGCGCGGGAAAGGCCAAGGCGGCCCCGTCTTCCTCGTTTTAAAAGACAAAAAGGCTGCGCAGCGCCCGGATCGCTCCGGCTCTGCGCGGCCTTTCTTCGTCCGTCGGTCAGAACGAGATCGCCGCCACCGAGGCCCTCGGCACCGTCAGCGGCCGGCGCGGATTCACGGCCGACCGCACGGGCCGCACCTTGTCCGGCTCGGCGAAGGTGTTGTGGGCGTGGGGGTCCGCATGGGACAGCAGGACCAGCTCGCCGGTCTCCGGCAGCGGCCGGCCGCAGGGGCACAGCCCGATCTCCGCGTCGGCCCGGACCGAGGTGTTGGCCGCGGTGATCAGGGTGCGTCCGCCGTGGACCGAGACGGAGACACTGAGGTCGCCGTTCTCACAGACCGAGCCGACGCTCTCCGCTCCCTGGTGCCGCTGGTACATGTCGAAGACGTGATAGGTCGGCGTGCAGGCGAAGCCGTCCGGTCCGCAGAGGAACAGGCTGTGCAGCAGGTTGGTCAGCTGGGCCACGTTGGCCATGATCACCTTGTCGCAGTGGCGGTTGAAGATGTTCAGCGTCAGCGCCGCCACCACGGCGTCCCGCATGGTGGACTGCTGCTCGAACAGGTTCTTCCCCTTGCTGGGGCCGCTTCCGGCCGGATGCCAGCAGCCCCACTCGTCCACCACCATGGGCATCCGCTCTTCCAGACCGTATCCCACCATGACGGCGTAGTTGCGGCGGATCATGTCCTCGATCCGCGCGGCCTGGGCGATCTGCCGGTCCCACTCGTCGTCGGTGAAGGCCAGCGGATCCCCCGCGCTTCCGCAGTAATAGTGCATGGCAAAGCCGTCCGCCTGCCGCTCGGACCGGAACAGCCCGGCGGCGACGCCCCGGGCCCACTCGTACTCGTCGCCGCTGGTGCCGCAGGCGAAGAGCTTGACCCGCCCCTTGGGCGCGGCGTTGCGCATCAGCAGGGCGCAGGTGCGGAAGACGTCGGCGTAGTGCTCCGGCGTCATGTTCCCGCCGCCGCCCCAGTTCTCGTTCCCGACGCCCCAGAACGGAACGTCGAAGGGCTCGGGGCTGCCGTTGGCCTCGCGCTCGCGGGCCAGCGTCGTGCTGCCCCGGGGCGACAGGCAATAGTCCATCCAGTCGCGGATGTGGAGCGGCGGCACCGAGGTCACGTTGGCGGCGAAATAGGGCTTCGCGCCCACGGCGCGGCACAGGTCGATGAACTCGTGGGTCCCGACGGCGTTGGGCTCGTACCGGCCGTCCTCGTTGCGCCACCAGTTGATGCGGGTGGGCCGGTCCGGGCCGATGCCGTCGCGCCAGTCGTAGGTCTCGGCGAAGCACCCGCCGGGCCAGCGAAGCACCGGCGGCCGGATGGCGCGGAACGCCTCGACCACGTCCCGGCGAAAGCCCTTGACGTTGGGAACGTCCGAATCCGGGCCGACCCACATCCCGCCGTAAAACACGCCGCCGATGTGCTCGGTGAAGTGGCCGTAGATCTCCGGGGCGATGCGGCCCCGCCGCTCGGGGTACAACAGATAGAGCTTGTCCATGTCGCCAGCCTGCCTCTCGTTTTTTTTGATTATACCACAGGGCCCGCCGCGCCGTCAACGGCGCGCGGGTCGGCGCCTTGTATTTCCCGGCGGGATATGGTATAATTTGTGTTCAGAGAGACCGAAAAACGTACGCGAAGGAGGCTCGCTTTCCATGAGATCCGTCAAACGGCCGATCGCCGCGCTGCTTGCGCTGGCCCTGCTGCTGCCGCTGGGGGCCTGTTCCCTGCTCGTCCCGCCGCGCCGGAGCGAGACCGACCCGCCCGCCGCGGCTTCGACACCTGCCGGGACCGCGCCGGGGACCTCTTCCGCCGTTCCGGCGGAGACCACCGCCGAAACTACCGTCGAGACTACCGCCGAGACCACCGCCGAGACCACCGCAGCGACTACCGCCGAGACCACCGCAGCGACGGAGCCGCCGGACCCGGCCGGGTTTTTAGCTCGTCAGGAGGACGGCTCGTATCTGATCTGCCGCGCGGAGGACGACGCGGCAGATCCCGCCGATTCGCTGGACGCCGTCGAGCTGGCCGTCTCGGGCCGGACCGTGTTCTTGGCCTCGAACGTCATGACGTTCGACGGCGCGGCCTCCGGCTATGCCCGGCACGCCGTTCTGCGCGCGTTCGATCTCAACACGGGAAAACAGATCGGCTCCGCCCGGTTCAACGGCGATCTGAGCTGGTCCGCCGCCGCGGAGGACGGCTGCTTCTACGCCGCCGCGGGGGTGGCGGCGTCGGACGAAACAGGAGCCGCCGGGGTCTTCCGCTGGGACCCGGCCCGGCGCCAGGCCCGGATCCTCTTCGAGATCCCCGCCCGGCCCGACGGGGCGTTCTTCTCCCCGGACGGGACCTGGGCCGCCTTCGTCTACGGCGCGGACGGCTGCGTCCGCCTTTACGACCTGCCCGGCGGGTCCTGCCGTGAGATCCCGCTCGACGGCGTCGGCGAGATCTGGGACGTGCAGCCCTGCGGCGGCACCTTCGCGCTGAACGCCTATGTCGACAATCACTCCGCCATTCTGACATGGGACGCCGAGGCGGAGCGCCTCGTCGAGCCCGACGTCGACGAAGCCTTCTACCTGCGGGAGAACGGCTGGCTCTGCGTCGACAACCTCGACTGCCGCGCGTTCCGCCCGGCAAACGGCGGCGCGCTCTCCCTGATCCGGACGGAAGACTCCCTGCTCTCGCTCTCCGGCGACTATGCGCTGTTCTACCGCTACGACTATGCGGACGACGTCCTTGCCGCCTCGCTTCTGGACCTCCGCTCCGGGCTGGCCGCCCCCGCTCTCACCGCTTTGGACGGCGAAGAGCTCGGCTTCAGCGATTTCTTCGCCTCGCCGGAGGGGTGGTTCCTGCTACTCCGCCGCTATACCGACGCCTTCGAGCTGGACCTGCTCTCCCCGGCCGAAAGCGACTTTACCGAGCGCGAAGAGTTCAGGCTTCTGTTCCGGTCCGAAAGCGGCGACCTCGACGCCGCCTGTGCGGAGCTGGCCGCCGGGCTGGAGGACCGCTTCGGCGTCGAGATCCTGTACGGGCCTGACGGCAACGACTTCGACGCTTTCGACTATCTCGGCCGTCCTCTGAACGGCGGGCTGGCCAACTTTCTCGCGCTGACCGATCTGTCCGAGTCTCTGTCCTTCTGGCCGGAGGGATTTTTCGCCGACGTCACCGAATACTGCCGCGGCCTGCGCCTTTATCTCTGTTCGACGCTCTACTGCGTCTCGGACAGCGGCATCGACAGCGCCGCCGCCCTGACCTTTTCTTCGAACGGATACGAGTGCGTCGTCTTCGACGCCTCTTACCCCATCGTCGGGAACCTGCCCCACGAGTTCATGCACGTCATAGACGCCCGGATCGAATCCATGCCCGCCGAGGATCAGCCCGACTGGTTCGCCGCGTGGGACGCGGTCATGCCGGACTATATCCGGGCGGAGTATGCCGACAGCTACACCGTCTGGCCGGACGACGACTACACCTATTGGTACGCCTCCGACGAGGTCTGGTTCATCGACACCTACGCCAAGACCTGGGCCAAGGAGGACCGGGCCCGCACGCTGGAGCACCTGATGCAGTTCTACCGCGATCCGGCGTCCGAATCCTGTTTTGAAATCGAAAATCTGGCGCTCAAGGCCCGCTTCCTCTGCTTTATGCTGCGGAACGTGCTCCCCTGCTGCGCCGACTTTGAAGGCGAGCTGCCGTGGGAGGCCGCCGTGGGCGTCCCCGACCCGGCGGAATTCGCCGAAGTGATGGAACAGGCCGGGACCGTCGTGCCCGTCGGCTGACAGAATCGAAAGGAGCGTTCGCCTGTGATCCTGCCCTTTTTCGCCCCGGTGCGCGTCACGGCCGGCCAGACCGGCCATCTGCAGGGCGTCGCCGTGGACACGGCCCGCGGGGCCGTCTACTGGTCCTTTACCACCAGACTGTTGAAAACGGATCTGTCCGGCCGCCTGCTCGGCTCGGTCTGCGGACTGGCTGGCCATCTGGGCTGTATCGCCCTGCACCTGGCGGACGGGCGCGTCTGGGGCTCGCTGGAGCTCAAGCGCGACGTCATCGGCGCCGCCATCGCCCGCCGCTTCGGCTTCGCCCAGCCGCCGGAGGACGCGTTTTACGCGGTCTGCTTCGACGGGGCCCGCATCGACCGCCCGGACATGGACGCCGCGGAGGACGGCGTCATGACGGCGGCGTTTCTGCCGGACGTGGCCGAGGACTTCGCCGCTGCGCCGGAGGGCGCGCCGCCCCATCGTTTCGGCTGCAGCGGCATCGACGGGATCACCTTCGCCCCCGCGCCGGGCGGCGGTCCCGAGCGGCTCTATATCGCCTATGGGATCTACGGGGACGTGGACCGCGCGGACAACGACGATCAGGTCCTGCTGGAGCTTGACCCGGACGAGACGTTCCGCGCCGCGCGGCCGCTGTCCTGCGCCCGTCCGCACCGGACCGGTCTCCGCGCCGGGCGAAAGCTCTTCGTCCGGACGGGCAACACCAATTACGGAATCCAGAATCTGGAATACGACGCGGACACCCGCTGTCTCTTCGCGGCGGTCTACTGCGGCCGGAAGCCGCAGTTCCCCAACCACCCCCTGTATCTGATCGACCTGTCCGCCCCGGCCCGGCGCGGCACGGAGGGGCGCTGGCGTCTGCCGCTGGCCTCCTACGGCGCCGACCACCCCAGCGGGATCCGCGGGCTGGACTTTCCCCTCGGCTCGACGGGGCTCTGCTCGCTGGGCGGCGGCCTGTTCGCCGTCGCGGACGCATCCCGCGACGCAGAGGGGAACGACGTCGGCCTCCTGCGGCCGTACCGCTTCACCGGCGTCCCGCCGGAGGGCTTCGAGGCGCTGTGACCGTCCCCCCTTTTCCAAAACCGAAAAGGCGCCTGCCGTTTCCGGCAGGCGCCCTTTTTCTTGTCCGGGCGGCGGCGCGGGGTGATCCCCCGCCGCCGGAACGCGCTGTCACTCATGCCGCCCCGTCTTTCCGATAAAGCAAAGCATAGGCGCCGAAAAACACCGAAAGGCCGAAGACGGCGGCAACGCCCTCCAGCGCCCACGGCGACAGCTCGACGACTTTGAAGAGGCTCAGCGCGGCCGCGAAATCCATCGCGGTGTGGAGGATCACGGCGAGGGGGTACAGCCAGAAGCGCCTTCTGTCCCTGCAGGCGTAAAAAACGAGGATCGACGCGCCGACGTGGAACAAGACCGCAAAGACCCGTTCGACGAAGGCGAGCCCCAGATCGGCCGGGGAGAACGCCGCGAGCATGGCCGCGATCTCTCCCGCCGCGGCCGTCTGCTCCGGAGCCTGGGCCGCGACCCGGTCGACCAGAGCCTGGAACGTACCGGTGTTGATCATGACCGCATAGACGATATACTGGATATACGTGATCCCCAGGATCAGGACCACTTCGAAGCCGCCGTGACCGATGCCGCAGGAGATCGAAGTCTCCCGGTTCCGGCGCCGTTTCAGGACCGTCCGGAAGGCGACCAGACGCCCGGTCTCTTCAAACAATCCCGGAAAAAGCCCGGCCGCCAGCGCCAGCAGGACGGGACTTCCGCCGAAAAACCGGCTGACGGCGTGATCCGGAAGCCCCATGGCGGCCGGGAAAAGCAGCACGTTCTGGATCGGCTTTTCCAGGACCAGCGCAAACAGCAGGAACGCCGCCGCGCCGATCAGGATCGTCGTCACGGGTTCCTTTTTCCGGATCTTCCAAACGAGCGCCAGAGCCGTCGGGGCCGCGATCCAGATCACGGTCCCCAGGATCAGGCAGACCATCGGCACCGTTCCGACGGGAGCGAACTCTGTCATCTCCGTTCCTCCTTCGCCGCCCGCCCAAAGGGGGGCAAGCATCCCGTTTTGCTTCAGCGCTCCTCCGCCGCGGTCTGCGCCGCGGTCAGCGCCTCGCTCTGATCGTTCCAGAGGGCGTACAGCCGCTCGGTCTCGGCGTTGACCCCGTCCAGCTCCGCCGAGAGCTTTTCCAGCAGGACGTGGTCGCTGCAGTTGGCCTCCATCTCCGCGCACAGGGCCGCCGCGCGCTCTTCCGAGGCCGTGATCTTCTTCTCCGTTTCGGCCAGCTCCCGCGCCGCGCGCCGCAAAAGCCGGTCCGGACTCATGCTGCGCTCCCGCCGGTCCTGCCGCTCCTGACGCTCCTCCGGCTTCGGCTTTTCCCGCTGGGAATCGGCCGCCTCGCGCTGCAGCCGCTCCGTATAGGCGGCGAAGGTGCCGCAAAAGTCCCGCACCGCACCGTCGGCCAGGCTCCACACGCGCGTGGCGAAGCGGTCGATGAAATACCGGTCGTGGGACACGAAGATCAGGGTCCCCTCGTATCCGTCGATCAGATCCTCCAGCCACTCGCGGGAGTAGATGTCCAGATGGTTGGTGGGCTCGTCCAGCACCAGCACGTTGACGGCGGAAGCCAGCATGACGCACAGGCGCAGACGGCTCTTTTCCCCGCCGGACAGCACGAAGATGGGCTTGAACACGTCGTCCCCGCGAAAGCGGAACGCGCCGAGCCGGTTCCGCGCCGCCGACTCGGTGAGGGAAAGCTGGGTCGTGACCTCTTCCAGCACCGTGCGGTTCTCGTCGGCGAAGGACACCTTTTGAGGCAGATAGGCCAGCTTGATGTTGGTCCCCCACTGATAGCTGCCCGCCGAGGGAGGCTCTTCTCCCAGCAGCACGCGCAGCAGCGTGGTCTTGCCGCAGCCGTTCTCGCCGATGATCGCCACGGCCTCATCCTTTTTGAGCTCCAGGTCCAGCCCGGAGAACACGGTCTTCTGCGCGAAGCGCTTGGTCAGCCCGTCGAGGAACAGCACGTCGTTCCCGCTCCGCTCAGCCGCATAGAGCTTCCCGCTCATCTTCTTTTCACGGCGCACGGAGTCCGGCTGGTTGGCGCGGATGCGCTCGATGCGCCGGTCCAGCGCGAAGGCCTTGTGCATCATGCGCTTGTTGCCGCTGCCCCAGCCGTGCATCCGGTCCGAGGTGGCCTGGAGCCGGTCGATCTCCTTTTGAAGCTGGTCGTGGCGGCGCTGGCGCTCTTCCTCCTCCGCGGCGCGGCGGTCGGCGAAAAAGCTGTAGTTCCCCTCGTAGACACGGGCGTGCATATCCTCCAGCTCGATGGTGCGCGTCACCACCCGGTCCAGGAAATACCGGTCGTGGGACACGATCAGGACCGTGCCGGGATAGCCGTTCAGATAGGTCTCCAGCCACTCCAGCGCCTGCATGTCCAGATGGTTGGTGGGCTCGTCCAGGATCATGACGTCCGTCTTCTCCAGCAGCAGCTCCGCCAGATTGACCCGCGTCATCTCGCCGCCGGACAGGGAGGCGTACTCCATGTCCCACATTTCCCGGGGAATGCCCAGTCCCAGCGAGACGCGGAACATCTCAGGCTCTTCCAGATAGCCGTCCATGGCCTCATAGGCACTCTGCAGCTCGCCGTAGCGGCGCAGAAGCTCCGGCCCGGCGCCGCCTCCGGCGAGCCGGGCGGCGATGTCGTCCAGCTCGCGCCGCAGGGCCCGCTGGCGGCGAAAGCCGTTCTCCAGCACCGCGCGCACGGTGGTCCCCGCCGGGAAAGCCGGCATCTGGTTCAGCACGCCGAGGCGTTTGGACGGGTGGACCTGCACCGTTCCGGCGTCATAGGGCTCGGCACCGCTGATACAGCGGATCAGCGTGGTCTTGCCGCAGCCGTTGCGGCCGATCAGGGCAACCTTCTGGCCGGACTGGATCTCAAAGGAGATCCGGTCCAGGATCTGGACCTCTCCGTAAAATTTGGAGAGGCCGGAAAGCATGATATCCGTCAAAGCACGTATCTTCCTTTTTTGAGTTTTCTCAGGCGCTTTCTGCGCCGCACGAGGATCAGCACCACGATATAGATGACGATGGCAAGCACCACGGCCCCGGCGATGATCAGATAGCGGGGCTGGTGCAGCATCTCGTTGAGTTTGTCCATGGAATACAGAAAGTTCGACCGCTCGACCCCGGTCAGCGCCACCAGCTTGACCCGTCCGTAGCTGACGCCGTTGTAGCTGACGTCCACCTCGCCCAGCAGCTGGCCCTTGATGACCGGCGCGCTGAGGGTCTCGCTGTACAGCCAGGGAGTCAGCACCACCTTGGACTTGTCGAAATCGTTGTCCAGCAGAGAGGTGATCTCGCTCTGGGTCACGGCCACGACGCTGTCGGCCTCCTGGCTCATCTCCACGGTGACCTCGACCACGGGCTGGTCCCTGACCACCAGCGTCTTGTAGGAGAAGTTGTTGAAGCCATATTCGAACATGCGCTTCATCTCGACGAAGCTCATGATCTCGCCCGTGTCCTCGCGCCTGCCGCAGCCCAGGATCACGCCCACCAGATAGAGCCCGTTCTTCTCCGCCGACGAGATCAGACAGTACCCCGCCGGGGTCGTGGTCCCCGTCTTGATGCCGCGGGCATAGGTGTAGATGTACCGGCTGGTGCTGACGCCGGAGATCAGATAGTTGGTGGTGTTCAGGATGCGCTGGTCCGACTTGTTGGTGGCCGGCACCACGTAGGACACGGTGTTGGCGATCTCCGTCAGCTTCGGCACGGCCAGGAAGGCGCGGGTGATGATGTAAAGGTCCCGCGCGGTGGTATAGTGGTCCTCGCTGTGCAGACCGTGTGGATTCTGATAGCGCGTCCCCGTACAGCCGAGGGCCGCGGCGCGCTCGTTCATCCGGACCACGAAGGCCTCCACCGTCCCGCCGACGTGCTCGGCCAGCACGCTGGCCGCGTCGTTCCCCGAAGAGACCAGCATGCAGTACAGCAGGTTCTCCACGGACATGATCTCGCCCTCGCGCAGGCCGACGGAGCTTCCCGCCTCGTCCAGCCCCGCCAGCGCGGTCCTCGTCACCGTCACGGTCTCGGACAGGCTGCAGCTGTCCATGACGATCAGGGCCGTCATGATCTTCGTCAGCGACGCGGGGTACTGCCGCGCGTCGGCGTTCTGTTCAAAGATCACCTGACCCGTGTTGACGTCCACCAAAATGGCAGAACGGCATTCGACGGAAAAGTCTCCCGCCGCGGCCGCCGGAGCGGCCAAAGAGACCAATATCAAAAGTATATAAAAAAAGGTGAAATATTTTTTTAAATTTTTCATGGCCTTCCCCGCGGTTCTGTGCTATAATAGAGCCTGTAATAAATTGAGCAGATTAGACAAACCGAAACAACCCTGTCTCCGCTCTTTTTATGATACCATATTTCCAACGCTTTTTCAAGATTCATTCTGATTTTTGTTTCCGAGGTGACCGCTCCCGTGAAAAAAGCGCCCCTCGCCGCGCTGGCGGCCGCGGCTCTTCTGTTCGGCGCGGCGGCGCTGGGGCGGATCCCGTCCGGCACCCGGCGGACGTACTCCCCCGCTCCGACGCCTCCGCGCGAGCCGTACCGTCTGGTCTCCGGCGGCGCGGACCGGCTGGACGTGAACCGCGTCACCGGTCCGGTGCTGGCCGGTCTGCCCGGCGTCGGCCGCTATGCCTCCGGGATCCTGGCCCTGCGCCGGGAGCTCGGCGGCTTTACCTCTCTGGAACAGCTCTCGCTGGTCCCCGGCATCGGGCGGGCCACCTGTCTGAAGGCCGCGGAGGTCCTGAAAATCACCGAGAAATGACATCCCCAACCGTAAGGAGAAAGAGACATGAGGATCCTGATCGTCGACGATGAAAAGCTGCTGGTCAAAGGCATGAAGTTCAATCTGGAAAACGAGGGCTACGACGTGGACACCGTCTACAACGGGGAGGACGCGCTGGAGCTGGCCCGCAAGAACAACTACGATTTGATCGTTCTGGACCTGATGCTGCCCAAGATCGGCGGGCTCGAGGTGTGCAAGACCATCCGCGAGTTCTCCAAGGTGCCCATCATCATGGTCACCGCCAAGGGCGAGGACACGGACAAGCTTCTGGGCTTTGAGCACGGGGCGGACGACTATCTGTCCAAGCCCTTCAACGTGCTGGAGCTCAAGGCCCGCATCCGCGCCATCCTGCGCCGCAGCATGACCCACAGCTATGCCGGCCTCAACAACTCGAAGCTGGACGCGGGCCCCATCGTTCTCGACCTGAGCGAGCGCACGGCCACCGTCGGCGACCGCAAGGCGGATCTGACTCCCAAGGAGTTCGATCTTCTCGAGTTCCTCGTCCGCTCTCCCAACAGCGTGTTCAGCCGCGAAGCGCTGCTGAACACCATCTGGGGCTATTACTATCCCGGCGACATCCGCACGGTGGACGTCCACATCCGCCGCCTGCGCGAAAAGCTGGAGGCCAACCCCGCCGAGCCCGTCTACATCCTGACCAAGTGGGGCGTCGGCTATTACTACAAGCCCTGAACGCGCCGCCGGACAAATCCTCTCGCCCGCATCCGAGGAGGGCCTCTGAGCCATGCGATATCTTTCCCGCTTTTCTTTCAAGCTGTCTCTCTGCGCGGCGCTGTTCACGCTTTCCGCCGCGCTTTTGGTCGGCGTCGTCTTTCCCGCCGTTCTGCGCCGGGCGCTCGGCAACAGCAAGCAGGCGATCCTGACCGATCTCTCCGCCGCCATCCGCCGGGACCTGGCTGAGAACGGCGCTTTTTCGCCGCTGGAAGAGGGATTCCCCTCCGCGCTGCGGGTCGTGGTCACCGGGCCGGACCTCTCCGTCTCCGTCGACACCTCCCGCTCCGACAGCCTGATCGGCAAGACGCTGCTGCTGCCCGGCACGGAGGCCGCGCTGAGCGGCGAGACCGTCTACTCCTTCGACTACGAGGGGGCGCAGTTCGTCTGGAACCATCTGGCCTCCTATGACGGCGGCTCCGGTCCGGCGCTGGTCTACCTTCGCTATTCCGACCCCCAGACGGCCCGGATCTACCAGAACGCCGGCGCCGCAGCCGCGCTGATCGGCCTTCTGGCCCTGCTGCCGCCGCTGGGGTTTCTGATCGGCCAGATCGTTCTGTTCGCCCGCACGGCGAACCGGCTCTCGGCGGGGACCGAGCGGTTCGCCGCCGGGATCTATTCCTCGCCCGTCGGCCTGTCGGGACACGACGAGCTCTCCTACTGCGGCCGGATGCTGGACGATTTTGCCGTTCGCCAGGCCCGGACGGAAGAGCTGCGCCGCCGTTTCGTCTCCGACGCGTCCCACGAACTGAAGACCCCGCTGGCCGCCGTCAAGCTGCTGAGCGAATCCATCCTGTTCACGCCGGACATCTCGCCCGAGGACACCCGCGACTTTCTGACGGACATCAACAACGAGATCGACCGGCTGACCCGCATCTGCTCGCGTCTTCTCCAGATTTCCAAGTACGACGCCAGCGCGGCGGCCGTGGGCGCCGCCCGCGTGGACATGCGCTCGGTGGCGGAGGACGTCTGCCGGATGCTGGACCTGCCCGCGGCGGACGCCGGCCTCGTCATCCGGCGCGAGCTGCAGGAGGGGTGCTACGCCGCCTCGAACTACGACCTCATGTACCAGATCTTTTTCAACCTCATCGAGAACGCCGTGAAATACGGCAAGGACGGCTCCGAGGTCCGCGTCTACCTGTTCAGCCGCGACGGCACCATCCACTTCATCGTGGACGACGACGGCGAGGGCATCCCCGAAGCGGACATCCGCCGCATCTTCGACCGCTTTTACCGCGTGGACCGCGCCCGCGCCCGGACCACCGGCGGCACCGGACTGGGCCTCGCCATCGTCGACGCCGCCGTTCGCTCGCTGAACGGCTCGATCTCCGCCGAGAACCGCACGCCCCACGGCGCGCGCTTCACCGTCCTTCTGCCCGCGGTCGAGCCCGCGGAGCCCCCGGCGAAGGGAGGCGGACGCCCGTGAAAAAGCGCTTCGTCCTTATCGCCGTGCTCCTGCTGCTGGCGCTCTCCATCGCCGCGGCTTTTCTGATCCCCTATCTCACCTCGGTCTCCCGCCGCAGCCGCTACGCCGTCTGGTACGTCAACGACGAGGGCGCCGGAGAACAATTCGGCTATGAGCGGGTGTCCCTGACCACCGTGTCCGGCAGCGGAGACGCGCTGTACGCCGCTCTGATGCACCGGCTCATGCAGAGGCCCGCCGGTCAGGGGATGCACACGGCCTTTTCGCCGGACGTCTCTCTCCGCTCCGCCGTCCGGCGGAACGATTCGCTCTACGTGGACCTCTCCCGGGAGTTCTCCGCCATGTCGCCGGCCGATTCGGCCATGGCGCGGTACTGCACGGTCCGGACCTTTTTCGGGCTGGACGGCATCTCCCAGATCTTCTTCCTGACGGACGGCATCTATCTGTCCGACTATCGCGCCCTTTCGCCGGAGAACTATCTCACCGGCTTTTCCCAGTTCGAAAGCGAGACCGTCGGCGTGACGCTCTATCTGGCGGACGGCAGCGGCCGTCTGGAGGCCCGGTCCCGCTCGTTCACCTGCCGGGGATACGAGTTCCTGCCGCGCGTCGTGCTGTCCTATCTGGTGGAGAACGGCGCCGGGGGCGCCGTTCCGGAGGGAACTCTGGTCAACTCGGTCTCGCTGTACGGCGACTGTCTGTATCTGGACCTCTCCGCCGAGTTTTACGACGCCCTGTGCGA
Source organism: Clostridiales bacterium (assembly GCA_016285815.1). Taxonomy (GTDB): domain Bacteria; phylum Bacillota; class Clostridia; order Oscillospirales; family QAMX01; genus SIG499. The sequence goes on along the minus strand of JAEERN010000138.1, from coordinate 2,885 downwards.
CGACGCCGCCGCGGCGCGCCTGGCGGTGTACAGCATCGTCGACACCGCCGCCTCGCTGGACGGAGTCGCAGAGGTCCGCCTCTCCATCGAAAATCGAACGCCCGATCTGGCGGGGATCTCCCTCCGCTCCGCGCTGAAGCCGGACTATACCCTGCTTCGGTCCGGCGTGCGCTGACCGCCCCGTCTTTCCCGAACCAAACCGAAAACAGAGCCAGAAAGGAACGAAAATCATGGACCGACCCGCTTGCGATCCCCGCACGGAGATGCTGCACCTCGGCTGGGAGCCGGACGGCTTTTCCCACGCCACCAACGTCCCCATCTATCTGACCAACGCCTACGACCTGGGCACCACGGAGCGCGGACGCCGCCTCTTCAGTCTGGAAGAGTCCGGCGATCTGTACACCCGCCTGTCCAACCCCACCACGACGGTCTTCGAAACGCGAATGGCCGCGCTGGAAAAGGGCGCGGCGGCCGCCGCCTTCTCCAGCGGCCATGCCGCCATCTACGCGCTGATGCTGACCCTGTGCGAACAGGGCGACAACTTCGTCTCGTCCAACTGCATCTACGGCGGCGCCATCAATATGTTCTCCCACACGCTCTCGCGCTCCGGCATCGGCGTGACCTTCGTCCACCCGTCGGATCCCGCGGGCTTTGAGGCCGCCATCGACGACCGCACCAAGTGCCTCTTCGCCGAGAGCATGGGCAACCCCACCTGCGATCTGGTCGACGTGGACGCGCTGGCCGGGATCGCCCACCGCCACGGGATCCCGCTGGTCATCGACAACACCTTCACCCCCTATCTCTTCTGCCCCGCCGAACACGGCGCCGACGTCGTCGTCACCAGCGCCACCAAATACATCGGCGGCCAGGGGGCCGTCATGGGCGGCGTCGTCGTGGACGTCGGCTCCTTCCCGTGGACGGGCAACGAGCGCTTTTCGAACCTCTGGAGACCCAACCCCTCGTACCACGGGATCTCCTTCGCCGAGGCCTTCGGCCCGGCGGCGCTGGCGGGCATGCTGCGCGCCTGTATGCTGCGCGATCTCGGCGCGTGTCTGTCGCCGTTCAACTCATACCAGTTCCTCAAGGGCCTCGAGACCCTCGCCATCCGCATGGACTATCTGTCGGCCAGCTCCCGCCAGGTGGCGGAGCATCTGGACGGCCACCCCGCCGTCGAGCGGGTCAACTCGCCCATGGTCCCCTCCAGTCCCTATTACGAGCTGGGCCGCCGTCTGTTTCCCAAGGGCTTCGGCGGGATGCTCAGCTTTGAGATCCGCGGCGGCCGCGAGGCCGGCGGGAAGTTCATCGACAGCCTGCGGCTGCTGGGCAACGTCGCCAATCTGGGCGACTCCATCAGTCTGGTCAGCCACCCCGCCACCACGACCCACTCCCAGCTGACCGACGAGGAACTGGCCGCCTGCGGCATCTCCGCGGGGACCGTCCGTCTGTCCCTCGGCCTGGAGGCCACGGAGGACGTGCTGGCGGACATCGACGCGGCGCTGGAGGCCTCTCAGGCATGACGGCCGCCCCCGTGTTCCGCCGCAGCGACTGGCGCGACTGTCCCGAAAACCCGGTCATCGGCTTTTTCCGGACGCCGCGGGCGGGCTTTGCCATCGGGGACCCCCAGATCCTGACGCCCGGACAGTTCGACGGCCTCTGGCACGCGTTCTATCACGGCTTTTACGAGGATTTCACCCCCTTTTATCACCACCTCTCCTCGCCGGACGGCGTCCGCTGGACCCTCGAGCGCAAGTGGCCGTGGCGCGTGGGCCCCTCGGCCCTGTTCCACGAGGGCGGCGACTGGATCGTCTACACCACCGTGGTGGCGGCCAGAGAAGAGTTCGAGGCCTGCGGGGCGACGAACTTTATCGCCTGGCGCAAAAGCCCCGATCTGGAGCACTGGTCCGACCCGGTCCCCGTGCTGTACCCGGAGCAGGACTGGGAGCGGGAGCACGACGAAAAGCCCTATCTGGCCGTCCAGGCCCGCAACCCTCACATGGTCCGCCTCGCGCCCGGGCGCTTCCGTCTCTATTACTCCGCCGGGACCGTGATGCTGCCGCTCTGCAACTACGAAGAGCCTAAATACGTCAGCTTCGCCGATGCGCCGACCCCCTTCGGCCCCTTCGTCAAGCACGGCTCGCCTATCCTGTCGCCGGATCCCCGGATCCCGCACCGCAACTACGGCGCCGGGGCTATCAAGGTCTTCGGTGCGGACGACGGCTATACCGCTCTGTACAACTCCATTTATCTCGACGGGGCGGGGCGGCCGCACAGCGCGATCAACCAGCTTTTCAGCGAAGACGGGATCGTCTGGCGCGAGTCGCCGGAAAACCCCGTCCTGCCGCCGACCGAAGGGTTCAAGAGCCAGTTCGTCTACCAGCTCGATCTGGTCCGCTTCGGCGGCGAGCTGCGGCTCTACTACAACGGGCGCGACGGCTGGGACGGCGCGACGGAATCCATCGGCTTCTCCTCGGCGTACGACGTTCCGGGCATCCGAAAGCTATGGGATCTGGAATAGGACCGGGCCGCTGTTTCCGGTGCGGCCGGCCGCTCACGGGGGACGACGTCGGCCTGTACAAAAAGCTGTTCAACCGCGGTGCGACGGAATTCCTCTGCCTTTCCTGCACCTCGGCCCACTATGGGATCTCTGAAACCCGGGCGCGTGAACTGATCGACCATTTCCGCCGCAGCGGCTGCGCCCTGTTCGCCTCGCCCGGCGAGGCGGACGGGACCGGTCCGCACCGGTGAAAAACGTGAACGGATCGATGAAAAGGGTCCGGCATTTCCGAAGGGAAATGCCGGACCTCGTTTTTTTGTTTATCCTCAGCCGACTGTCCCGTACCGCCGGACGCCCACCGTCTTCAGCCAGACCAAGGTCCCAGCGCAGC
>JAEERN010000137.1 GCA_016285815.1 Clostridiales bacterium | reverse complement strand
GGCACGGTGTGAGAGCGCCGCACAGGCGGCGGGACCGGAGCCCGGGCGGCGGCCGCCCCTCCTCGGTCAAAACGCGCCGCGTCCTGAACTCGCGCCGCCCGGGCCGTTTGTGCCGCGGGACAAAAAAAGCCCGCCGGCAGAAAGCTCTCCGCCGGCGGGCGCGCCGTTTCTTTTCCGTCAGATCACTTCGCCGTGGCGCTCACGATGCCGGAGCGGGCCGAGAGCGACGCGGAGTACTGCGCCACCACGTAGTAGCTGTACTTTTTTCCGCCGGTCACCGTGCGGTCCACGTAGGACAGGGTCCGGCTGAAGTCGATCATCTCATAATCGCCGCCCGGCGCTTTGCGCCAGACGTTATAGCGCGTGGCGCCCGGGACCTCGTCCCAGGTCAGCTTGATCCCCGAGGCGTAGGCCTTGGCCGTTACCGCCGGGGTGGTCAGCCGCGTGATCTTGCTCGCCTCGCCCAGCGCGCTGTAGCCCGATCCGGCCTGCGCCTTGATCGCATAGTAGTAAGTCTTGCCCGCGGTGGCGGTCTTGTCCACATAGGACAGATCGCTCGTCGTGGCGATCTTCTGGAAGGTTCCGTTCCCCAGGGCCCGCCAGACGTGGTACTGCTCCGCGCCGGCCGCCTCGGTCCAGACCACCTTGATCCCGCTGGTGTAGTTGGTCACCGCCGGCGCGGCGGGCGCCGCCGGCCAACGGCCCGGAACGTGGGTCGAATACGGGCTGTAGACGCTGCTCACCTGCGCCCGGACGCGGTAGTAGTAGATGACGCCCGACAGAGCGGTCTCGTCGGTAAAGCTGTCCTCGCGGGAATAGCCGATCTTTCGCCAGCTGCTGCCGGAATCCTTGCGGTATACGTTGTACTTCGTGGCTTCGGGAGACAGCTTCCAGCTCACTTCGATCCCGCCGTCCTCTGCGGCCTCGGCCTTCAGGTCGGCCGGAGGCTGCAGCTCGCCCCAGTGGATCTCAGTATTCTGCAGCTGCTCTTCGCCGAGCCATTCAAAATCTTCTTCCCACTCTTCGCCCGGTTCCGACGCGACGCACCAGATGTCCGTCAGAGACGCACAGTCGTCAAAGGCCCTCCAGTGGATCGCCCACACCCGGGCCGGGATGGTCACGTCCGTCAGCTTGCTGCAGCCGACGAACGCGCCCCGCTTGATGACCTCGACGCTCTTGGGGATCGTCACGCTCTCAAACGCGCACGGCACGGCGTACAGCTTCTTGTACACGTCCACCAGCAGGCCGTTGTCGATCCTGAAGCTCGTATTGCCCGCGGCGACCTTGATCGTCTTCAGGTTCGTGCAGTCGGAAAAGACCATTTCGCCGATGTAGGTCACGCTCTTGGGGATCGTGATGCTGGTCAGGCTCTTGCAGCCGTAAAACGCCCCCATCCGGATGCTGGTCACGCTGGACGGGAGCGTCACGCTCTTCAGCTTGACGCAGCCGTCGAACGCGAAATCGTTGATCCATTTCACGCTGGACGGGATCGTCACCTTCGTAAGGCTGCTGCACTCGGAAAACGCGCCGACGCCGATGGTGGTGACGGTGTCCGGGATCACGACGCTGGTCAGGCCGGTGCACTTGTAAAAGGAATCCTCCCCAAGAGTGACCACCGGAAATCCGTCCAGCTCGGACGGGATCGTCAGCGCGCCGGATACGGAGGATTTGCACTCGGTGATCGTGGCCTTGCCGTTCGTCACCTCATAGGTGTACACGCCGCTGGTATACGATGCGCTTGCGTTCGCGCCCGGCCCGATCAGCGGCAGCAGACCCAGCAGCATCACCGCGGCCAGCAGCACCGCGGCCGCCGCAAAAACGCGCCGGTTCGGTTTTGTCTCTGTTTTCATATGCCTTTCTCCTTTTTCGTTTTTATCGGCCGTTTTTCCGGCCCCCCTTGCCTTTATTATAGTTGAATCCTCTCCTCTTTGCAAGGGGAAAAGGCTTTTTTTGAAAATAGTATTTGCTTTCGGACCGCCGTCCCGCTGTGATTTTGAAAAAAAGCCGCCCGCGGCTGCGGGCGGCTCATGCTTTTCTCCGTCGGCGCACCCGCCGCGTCAGGACAGGTCCCGCTCGGCCCCGCCGACGAAGACCCGCCGGGGCTCCAGCTCGTTGTCGGTGATCACCAGATCCGCGTCCTTGCCGATCTCGACGGATCCCTTCCGGTCTCCCATGCGCAACAGCTCCGCCGGGTTCAGCGAGGCGCACCGCACCGCCTGCCACAGCGGCACGTCCGCGCGGCGGCAGAAGTTCATCACGCCGCGGTTCAGCCGCAGGATGCTGCCCGCCACGGTGCCGTCCTCCAGCCGACAGGCGATCCCGTCGGCGATGATCCTGGCCCCGCCCAGCGTATACGTTCCCGGCGCCAGCCCGCCGGCCGGCAGACAGTCGGTGATCAGCACCAGCCGGTCGCCCTTCATGCGGGCGATCAGCGGGTACAGCCCCGGATCCACGTGGAACGTGTCGGCGATCAGCTCGGCGTACACCTCCGCCGTCAGCGCCGCGGCGGCAACGCCCGGCGCCCGCCGGTCGATGGGCGACATGGCGTTGAACAGATGCGTCGACGAGCGGACCCCCGCCGCCGCCGCCGCCATGGCGGTCCCGAAGTCGGTGTTGGTGTGGCCCATGGACACGACGATCCCCGCCTCGCTCATGCGGCGGATGGCCGCGAAGCCGGGGTCCACCTCCGGCGCCACGGTGATGTACCGCACCACGTCCCGGTTGGCGATCATCCAGTCCGGATCCGGCGGGATGATGCAGGCCTCGTTCTGCGCGCCCTTTTTCGCCTTGCTGATGAAGGGGCCCTCGGCATGCATGCCCAGCACGGCGGCGCCGTTCCACGTCCGGCTCTCATCCATGACCGCCCGCACCGCCGCTATGGACCGGTCGATGCGCTCGCGCTCGATGGTCATCGAGGTGGGCAGAAAGGCCGTCACGCCGTTCCGGATCAGTCCCTCGGCCATGGTGCGGATGCTTTCCGGCTCTCCGTCCGACGTGTCCGCCCCCAGATAGCCGTGGATGTGCACGTCGATCAGGCCGGGGATCACGTATCCGCCCGCGGCGTCCGTGCGCTCGGCGCCCGCCGGCACGGCGGTCTCCGGACAGACGTCCCGGATGCGGCTGTCAAAGCCCACGGCAAAGCCCTCGAGGATCCGGTCTTTGAGGACGATCCTGCCGTTCACGATGTATTTCATTTCGTTCGCTCCTTTTCCAGCGGACCGCCGCCCCCCCCCGCCGGGAGGGACCGGTCCGGACTTTTCGCTCTTACTTCAGGCCGTGGAAGATCAGCGTCTCGACGTCTTCCAGCGAGACGTCGCCCGGGCGGCCGGTCTCGCGCAGCATCCCATGATAGCGGCCCATCCAGTAAGGCATGATCAGGTTATAGGGCAGGCTCAAAGACCTGCTCCGGTCGGGCCGATAGCCGCCGACACTCTCGAAGGCGTTGTTGCCGAAGCCGCCGCGCTCGTCATAGGCCAGCGCGCACGGCGTGGCCGCGTCGTACCACAGGTTCTCGCCGTCCGCCGTGACGCCGGGACGGGTGCGGTTGTCGATCTGGATCTCCCGGGTATTCAGGGCAAACCGCCCCGCCTGCCACGCCAGCATCTCGGCGCAGGTGCGGCCGAAGGCGTCGCGCTGCTCCTCCTCGGGATAGAGCAGCTGCCACACCAGGCACCACTCCACGTCCCGGGCGTATCGCAGGTACTTCCACCACGCCGCGGCGCCCGCGCGGATCTTTTCCAACAGGACCGGATCCGTCTCCAGCTGGCCCAGCGTGTAGTACACCAGCGCTCCCATCCGCAGGTCGGAATAGTTCATATTCTGAACGACGGCGTGGAACTCCTCCGTCTCCGTCAGCTCGCGTCCCGCTTCGGCCCGGGCGATCCGGGCGTACCGCTCGTAGTACTCCGCCAGCAGATCGCCGTACCGGTAGGGTTCGTCCAGCGCCAGATGGCGATAGAGCTCCTCCCAGTGGCTGTCGCCGGTGACGTAGGCCGCCACCTTGAAGCAGGCCATCAGAATCGGCGCACTCAGCGGGGCGTCCGTGATGCCGTAGCTGCCCGCGTTCATGTAATAGGCCCGGTCCATCCGCGCCCACGAGGTGGGCTGGCCGCCGCAGTCGACGAGACAGAATCCGTTCTCCTCCAGATGTTTGGCGTGGCGCGCGGCGATGACGCGGATGATCTCGGCAAGCTCCGGATCCTCCGGGCCCAGCACGTCGTAGGCCACCAGCCAGAAGGCGTAGTGCCCCACCAGCTCGTCGTTGGACGTGTCGGTGCGGTAGATGATGTCCTCGTCGCGATATCCCTCGTCGGTGTAGAGGTGGCGAAGCCGGTCCGGGATGGGCATAGAGCTGTCCACCGCGTGCAGCGGCGGGATATCGTCGCCCTTCCAGGTGGTGCTGGGGATGCGCACGGAGATCAGCTTGCCCTCCGGCGTGCGCACCTTGCGCATCATAATATGGTCTTTGATGGGCGGCGGATCGTCCGGCGAATCCACGTGGTACGACCGGGCGACGTACCCCTCGACGTTGTGGAACACCACCTCGGGCTCGGCGTTGGTCTCAGCCCAGTCCTCGGGACGGACCGGGGCCGGCGTGAACTCCACAAAGCCCGTCGGACCCTTGGCGGGAACGCCGACGTCCGGATCCCCGCCCTTTTTCAGATACAGCTTGCTGGACTTGTTGTCGCCGGGGTTGTTGTACCGGACAAAGCCCGGAACGGACCCTTTCCAGGCCGGGATATAGGCCAGCAGCAGGCAGGCCTCGGTCCACAGCGTGGCCAGCTCCCGGGCACGGCGGATCTCCTCGGCCGAGGCCGTCCCGCCGTCCCGCAGCACGGCGTACCGCG
>JAEERN010000136.1 GCA_016285815.1 Clostridiales bacterium | reverse complement strand
GGAGGGCGCGGGGATCCGCGTGAAGGTGGAGCGCGAGGCGCGGATCGTCGTCGGCGCAGCCGCGGCGGACCGCGCCGGAGAGCTGGCGGAAGAGCTTGCCGCCGCGGCGGGCGAGCCGTCGTTCTTCGTCGCTTCCGCGGCGGCGTGGCGCCGCCGCTGGGGCGACGCGTTCCTGAGTCTGAGCGACGACCGGCTTCAGGCCATGTGGGCCCGGTCGGTCTACTATCTGTTCTGTTCGCTGGCCCCGACCGGCGCGCCCTCGGCCCCCATGGGCTGGACCGGGCTCGGCTGGCATTTCGGCTTTCCGCAGGACGTCTCGTATCTCCACCCGGCCCTGCTGCGGCTGGGGCACACGGATCTGGCCAAAGGGATCGTGGAGTTCTACCGCAGCCGCCTGGACGACATGACCGCCATGACGTCCCGCCTGTACGGCGGGCGGGGGGCCATGTGGGCCTGGGAATTCCCCATCGGCCGCGGCGGCGGCGCGCTGGCCCACGGCGCGCCCAACGTCTATCAGTTCGAGATCCACAACGCGGCCTATCCGGCGCGGATGGCGCTGGAGACCGCCCGGACCCTGAAGGATGAGAAGTGGACGGCCGAGGTGGCCGCGCCTGTCGTCCGCGCCTCGGCGGAGTTCTACGAGTCGCATCTGACGCGCGGGGACGACGGCCGCTGGAGCCTGGCGGTGACCCCGTCCATGTCGCAGGACGAGTACGGCCAGGCCGACGGCCGCAACTATCTCTGCGCGCTGTACTCGGCGCGGTACGCCTTCGCCGCGGCCTGTGAGCTGGGGATGGAGGAGTTCCGCCGCTATCTGGACGACGGTCTGGCCTTTGACCGGCTGGCCGACGGCGAGCGCGGCGTCTATCGCCCGGCGGAGACCGCGCGGGACGGCTGGTTCGGCGGCGAAAAGCACCCGGTCCAGCTGAACCCGCTGACGTTTCTGCCGTGGCCGACGCTGAACGGGTATGAACGGCGCGCCTACGACCGGCGGTACGAGATCTGCGGCCCGGCGGCCCGGCGGGATTTCCGCGGCTGGACGCTGATGGCAAACGCGCTGGCCTCGAGCCATCTTGGCGAGGCCGAAGAGCTGATGCGCGAGCTGGATATGGCCTTCGATCCGGACTATACGGATCCGGAGCGGCTGGAGTTCTACGAATCCAGCTTCTGTCCCGGATCTGCGTATTACGTCACGTCGCACGGGCTGTTCCTGCAGGCGCTCAACGACGCCTTCGTCTGCGACGTCTTCGGCCGGACGGAGCTGGAAAAGGCCGTGCCGAAGGCTCTGAAGGGCAGCCGGTACGAGGGCCTTCGCACGGCGGACGGCCGCCGCCACAGCGGGACCGTCTGACCCCGCTTTCTTCCGGCCGGACGAAAAAAGCGCTCTGTCTCTTGGCGGGCAGAGCGCTTTTGCGTTTGGTTTCCGAGCGGTCAGAAGCCGAGGGCCTCTTCCGCCAGGTCGCGGATCAGCGGGTGCAGTACGTGGTAGGCGTAGGTGCAGCTGTGGACGTGGGTGCCGAAGAACAGGCCGATGCCGTGAGGCCGGTCCACCATGGCGAAGGCCGCGGCGGCGCCGTCCCAGCCGAATTCGCCCACGGAGGCGCGGGACAGGGAATAGGCCGGATCCACGTGGACCCGCCCGCAGAGGCCCCAGCCGTAGCCGTAGAGCCGCGCGCCCACCAGGCCGGCCAGCGCGTCCACGGAGAGGCGGTTGACCTCCAGCGAGGCCACGGACTCGGGTCTCAGCACGCGATAGCCGTTTTTGGCGGTGCCGCCCAGCGCCAGCGCGGACATCAGCCTGACGTAGTCCCCCGGACAGCTGAACAGGCCGCCGCCGCCGCTCTCATAGGCGGTGCCGGGGAAGTCGAAGCCGTGCTCCTCGCAGGGAAAGGCCTTGCCGTCCGCTGCGCGGTACCGGTAGGCCTGGCTGAAGCGCGCCCGCTGTTCTTCCGTGGGGGAGAAGCCGGTGTCGCCCATCTCAAGCGGGTCGAAGATGGTCCGGCGCAGATAGTCGGAAAAGCGCATCCCCGAGACGATCTCCACCACGGCGCCCAGCACGTCGTGACACAGGCTGTACTTGAAGATCGTTCCGGGCTCGAAGTGCAGCGGCACGGCGGCCATGGCGCGGACGATGTCCACGGTGCCGGCCCCGGGGCGGGCGGCGGCCTCGGCGATGGGAGCGGCCGTCACGTCGTAGTCCATGCCGCCGGTCATGGTGAACAGGTGAAGGATCGTCATGGGCGTCCGGCAGGGGACGGGGCCCTCCGGCGTGCGGACCGTCAGATGGGCGAACTCCGGAAGATAGCGGGAGACGGGGTCCTCCAGCGACAGCTTGCCCTCTTCGATGAGCCGCACGGCGGCGACGCAGGTGATGACCTTGGTGGCCGAGTGGATCCAGTACAGGTCGCGGTCCGAGACGGGCCGGGTGCCGGCGAGATCGGCGTATCCCGCCATGCGGCGGTAGACGGGCTCGCCGTACTGTGTGATCGCCAGATCGCAGGCGGGGATCCCCCGGGAGGGCATGGTGTCGATGAGCTTGTCGAGTTTGGAAAAGTCCATGGGGTTCTCTCCTTTGTTTCAGAATGGCGCCGGGGCGGTCAGAGGGCGATATGCTCCAGCGTTTTGGAAACCAGCCGGTCGATGGAGACGGCGCCGATGCGGACGATGGAGGTCTCGAGCGTTCCGTTCAGCGGCGCGGTCCACGCCGCGTCCACGGCGGAGGCGCCGTTCCGCATGCCGATGACCGAACCCACGGTGGCCCCGTTGCAGTCGGTGTCGAAGCAGGCCTGGACCGCCAGACAGATGGAGCGGCCGAAGTCCCCCCGGCCGTAGAGCAGCGCGGCGGAGACGATCATGGCGTTGGAGATGGTGTGGCACCAGCCGTGGCCCGTGTGCTCGTCGTATTTTCGGTGGATCGCGGCCACGCAGTCGTCGTAGGAGACGCCGCGCTCGAAGCCCGCGACGACGGAAAGCACCGCCTCGCGCAGGCGGGAGCGGGCGGGGATCTGGGCCAGCCCCGCGAAGAGGATGGACCGCAGGTCGTCGGTCACGGCGGCCGCGGCGATCATGGCGGCGGCGAACATCTCGCCGTAGATGCCGTTTTTCACGTGGGAGATGCGCGCGTCGCGCCAGGCCATCTCCGCCGCGGCGGCGGAATCGCCCGGGTTGATATAGCCGAAATAGTCGCCGCGGATCTGCGCACCGATCCATTCGCGGTAGGGGTTGCGGAAGCGGGCGCTGAAGGGCGGCGCATAACCCAGCGTCAGGTTCCGGAAGGTGATCTGCTCGGCGGTGAAGTACGCGTCCTTGGGCTGGTGGCGAAGCCAGAAGGCCGCCACGTCTTCGCTGGTGAAGCCGCGGCCCTTTTCCTCGATCAGCAGCTGGGCCAGCGCGGTGTAGTTCGTGTCGTCGTCCACGGGGGCGCAGGGGACCGTGTCGGCATAGGTCTTGCCGCGCAGGTCAAAGCGGGTCTTTTCGACGATCCCGTCGGTCATGTCCGACCAAAGCAGATAGCGGTGCAGCGGCCAGTTGCCCGTCTCGCGCAGCAGGGGCCAGAAGTCTTCCGAGCGGATGCCCTCGACGGGCTTTCCCAGTAGACAGCCGCAGATGCGCCCGTACCACGCGCCGCGCAGCTTGTCCTCCAGCGCGGCGGGGTCGGGCCGGACGGGCGAGACCTCGCCGTCTGGCGTGCGGGCGGCTAGGATGCTCTCCAGATCCGACGGCTCGTCGTAGGGGTATCCCGCGGCGGCGGGCAGGCGCGAGAGGACGAAGAACAGCGCCTCGTGCACGCGGCGGCGCAGAGGCCCGTAGGGCATGGCCGCGACGGCGTCGAACAGGCCGCGCAGAGGCGCGACGTCCAGCCCTTCTTCCGCGCACTGGGTGAACTCGGTGGCGAGATCCCCGGCATAGGGGTCGTACCGGCCCGGCGAGGCATAGTCGAAGGGAACGGGGTCCAGATCCGTCACGTCGTCCGCTCCCAGCGTCCCGTTCTCCAGACCCCGCAGGGCCGCGGCGGGAACGCGCAGCAGGCAGGCAAAATCCGCCTCGTCCAGACCGGAGCGCAGGCGCAGCTCGCGGATGATCTCAGATGTCGTCATAGTAAGCTCCTTTTTCTTTTTGCAGATCGTCGGCCCCGTCGGGGCGCGGGGGAGAGGCCGTTTCAAGCGTGGGAGCGGACGGCGCGAACCGGCGGCTCTCCGGCGCGGGCCGGCCCGTCACCCGTTCGCCCAGCCGGTTGGCCCACGCCTCGCAGTAGAGCGAGTAATACGAGATCCCGCGCCGGGCGCGCAGGCGCTTGAGGGGCGGGAAATGGCACCAGACCGACGAGGGCAGGGCAATGACCAGCGGAAACAGCGGGCCCAGCATCAGAGACTGGACCGTGTGGCCGTATTCGTGGACCAGCACCGCGTCGCCTGCGCCGGGGGGCAGGAAGATGAACAGCCCGAACGAGGCGCCGGTGCGCCGCCGCCACCGCGTCACCACGGCGCCGCGGTAGAGCCGGTGCGGCCGGCGGAGCGCGAAGAGGAACTGGGCGGCGCCGCCGGCGGTCTGCAGCAGGCCCCACGTGGCGTGGATCAACAGGCTGATCGCGAACGGCATTTGCGTCCCTCCCTTCTTTTCCGCCGCGGCGTTCCGCGGCGGAAGGCGTTCGGCTCACGCTAATTATATAACAGGAGCGGAAAGATTGTCAACAGGTCCCCGCGGCGCGGACGGCCGCCGGCGGAAGATCACGGCGAAACGCCATAAAATTTTTTATGGGGCTTGACAAAACGCCGGATTGTGGTATAATAATCAAGTCGCCGCCGGATGCGCGGCGGAAAACGGTATACGGGCTCGTGGCTCAGCTGGGAGAGCGCCGCGTTCGCATCGCGGAGGTCGAGGGTTCGAACCCCTTCGGGTCCAGTGGCAAAGGCACTTGCGAAGGCAGGTGCCTTTTGCGGTCAGTCAGGCGGCGGACCGGGCCGCTTTGAGAGGGGCAAGGATCGGGATGCCGTCGAGCAGGTCGTATTCGGATTTCATTCTGGACCAGCTTTCCGGGCTGGAGGGGATCTCGCGGCGGTCGATGATGGGGGAGACCATCGTCTACTGCCGGGGGAAGATCGTCGGCGGCGTTTACGACGACCGCTTTCTGGTGAAGCCGACCGCCTCCGCCGCGGCCCTGATGCCGGGCGCCGCCCGGGAGGCGCCGTATCCGGGCGCGCGGGAGATGCTTGTGGTGGAAAACGTCGACGACCGGCCGTTTCTGGAGACGCTGGTGACCGCCGTGTACGACGAGCTTCCGGAGCCGAAGCGGCGCCGATAGCCGCCCCGCGGCCGGCCGGCATTTTGCCAGGCGCGCCGGGCGTTTTTTCGAAAATGACCGTTGACAGCGGCCCCGTTTTCTGATAAGATAGAACCGCAACGAAATATGCGCGAGGAACGGAAAGAGTATCCGCACAGGTCTGCGCCAGAGAGCCCCCGCCGTCGGCTGGAAGCGGGAGCGGCAGCGTCGGCGGAAAAAGTGCGTCCGGGAGCGCAGGGGAGACCCCGTGAGGCCGCGTCAGCGCCGAAGCGACAAATCAGAGTGGAACCGCGAGCGATCGCCTCTGGATCATCCGGAGGCGGTCTTTTTTTGCGGCCCGAAAGGAGAACCGACCCATATGTACCTCTACAATTCGCTCACGCGGAAGAGAGAGCTCTTCGTGCCCAATCACCCCGATCTGGTGAAGATGTACACCTGCGGCCCGACGGTCTATCACTATGCCCACATCGGCAACCTGCGCACCTATATCATGGAGGACGTGCTGGAGAAATACCTTCGCTATGCGGGCTATCCGGTCAAGCGCGTGATGAACATCACCGACGTGGGCCATCTCTCCTCCGACGGCGACACCGGCGAGGACAAGATGCTCAAGGGCGCCAGACGCGAGCACAAGTCCGTCATGGAGATCGCGAAGATGTACACCGACGCCTTCTTCGCCGACTGTGAAAAGCTGAACATCAAGCGGCCCGACGTGGTAGAGCCGGCCACCAACTGCATCGACGACTATATCCGCATCATCGGGACCCTGCTGGACAAGGGGTTTGCCTACCGGGCCGGAGGAAACGTCTATTTCGACACCTCGAAGCTGGAGCGGTATTACGTCTTCAACGACTTCAATGCCGAGGATCTGGACGTCGGCGTCCGCGAAGGGGTGGAGGAGGACGCCAACAAACGCAACCGGAACGACTTCGTCCTCTGGTTCACCCAGTCCAAGTTCGAGGATCAGGCCCTCAAGTGGGACTCGCCCTGGGGCGTGGGGTATCCCGGCTGGCACATCGAATGCACCGGCATCTCGCTCAAGCATCTGGGCGAGGACATGGACATCCACTGCGGCGGCATCGACAACGCCTTTCCCCACCACACCAACGAGATCGCCCAGTCCGAGAGCTATCTGGGCCACAAGTGGGTCAACTTCTGGTTCCACGTGCTGCACCTGAACACCGCCACGGGGAAGATGTCCAAGTCCTCCGGCGAGTTCCTCACCCTGAGCCTGCTGGAGCAAAAGGGCTATGACCCCATCGTCTACCGGTTCTTCTGCCTGCAGAGCCATTACCGCAAGAATCTGGTCTTCTCCTATGAGAACCTGGACAACGCCGCGGCGGCCTACGGCAAGCTGGTGGATAAGATCGCGGCGCTGGACCCCGGCGCCGCGGGCGAGCCGGATCCGCAGCGGCTTGCCGGGTTCAGACAGCGGTTCATGAAGGGCATGGACGCGGACCTGAACACCTCGCTGGGCATCACCGCTCTGTACGACGTGCTCAAGGACGGGACCGACGACCGCACCAAGCTGGCCGCCCTTGCGGACTTTGACCGGGTCCTGAGTCTGGATCTGCTGGAGGCCGCCGCGCGGAAGCGCGCCGCCCGGCCCGAGGAGGAGCACGACCCGGAGATCGAGGCCCTGCTGGCCGCCCGCACCGCGGCCAAAAAGGCCCGGGATTTCGCCGAGGCGGACCGCATCCGCGACGATCTGAAGGCCCGCGGCATCGAGGTCGTCGACACGCCGCAGGGACCCAAGTGGAAGCGGATCTGAACCGCGCCGCGCAAAGACAGGATAAAGCCCCCGCCGCGGCTGCGGCGGGGGCTTTTTTGCCCGGAGAGCGGAGGCCGGTCTGGACGGCCGGGGGAAAGGGGCTTTGCCCCTTGCGAACGGGGAGGGCCCGTCTGCGCTCTCCCGGGAGGGGTCAGCAGGCGGAGGCCCCGCCGCAGCGGTCCCGGACCGAACGGAGGAGCGAGGCGAGCTGTCCGTTTTCCGGGTCGCAGGCGGCCAGGAGCGCCAGGATCTCAGCGGCGCGCTTCAGACAGGCGGGGTCGTTCCCCGTCTCGGCGAGGGCCGTCAGATGGTGGACCGTCGTCCAGGCCAGCGGGACGAGGGCCTCGCGGGCGGCCCGGCGCTTTTCTTCGCCGGACAGGAAAAAGACGAAGGCGTTTTCGCGGGCCTTGTAGAGGTTCGGCAGCTTTTGGGCCTGTTCCAGCGCCTTGCCGCGCTCTCCGGCCTTCCAATAGGCGTGGCAGATGTTGTACAGGGTCGCGCCGCGCACCTCGGAATCCTCGCCGTAGCGCAGGATCTGCTCCTGGACGGCGATGGATTCGGCAAGGTGTTTCCGCTTTTCCTCTTCCGTTCCATCCAGCTTTTCCAGCGACGTGGAGAGCTGGACCAGCAGGAGCGCGTCGTTGGGAAAGGTCTTCAGAGCGCGGCGCATCAGCGCGACGTTTTCCCGGTGGGCCCCCTTGCCGTTGTTTTCCGCCCAGCGGCGGTTGACGTCGTCGTATTCGCCGCGCTTTTGCAGCTCGCTCACGCCGAGCAGCTCGTCGACGCTGGTCTGGAAATAGTTGGCCAGAGCCGGCAGCATGGTGATGTCGGGATAGCCGTCGCCGCGCTCCCACTTGCTGACGGACTGGAACGAGATGCCGAGGTGGGCGGCCACCTCTTCCTGCGTCAGGCCGCGCCGGCGGCGGAGGCGGCGAAGGGTCTCGCCGATCAAAAGAGTCGTCATGTTCGTTTCCTCCTTGGTTTTCGTTTTGGGGATGGGAAGCTTCCGACGGTATGATACCATGCGCGCGGCGCCGGTTTCAATAACCGCAGGGGAGACGGGACTCCACGAACGATAGAATTTTTCATCCTGTCGGCGAAAAGCCGGGAAAAGAACGCACCGCCGGAAGCCCGAGCGGGCTTTCGGCGGCACGGAACGCTGCGGCAAGGGGAGCGGGGGAGGGTCAGGCCATCCGCAGGGTCATCTCGAGGATGCGGCGGACGCAGACCTCGAGGTCCGCGCGGGTGAGGCGGCCGTCCTCCAGCCCTTTCTTCAGGTCGGCGGGATAGCCCACGGGCATCTTCAGGTCGTTGCCGGCCAGGACCTCCGTCACAGGGTCGTTTTTGACGCCCCAGTCGGTGGCGACCATGCCGCGGAAGCCCCACTCGGTGCGGAGGATGCCGGTGAGCAGCTCCCAGCTCTCCGAGGTGTGCTGGCCGTTGATCAGGTTGTAAGAGGACATGATCGTGATGGGGTCGCCCTCTTTGACCGCGATCTCGAAGCCGCGCAGATAGATCTCGCGCAGGGCGCGCTCGGACAGGCGGGAGTCGCTGGCGAAGCGGTTGGCCTCTTTGTTGTTGCAGGCGAAGTGCTTCAGAGACACCGCCGCGTGGGACGACTGGACGCCGCGGATGGCCGCCGCCGCGCTCTTGCCGGCCACCAGCGGATCCTCCGCGTAGTACTCGAAGTTGCGGCCGCACAGGGGGTTGCGGTGGATGTTCATGGCGGGGGCCAGCCAGATGCCGATGTTGTTCTCATACAGCTCGCGGCCGCCGGCCGCGCCCACCTCGAAGATCAGCTCGGGGTCCCAGGTGCAGGCCATCAGCGTGGCGCAGGGCCAGCAGGTGGTGGAGATGCCGACCTTGGGCTCCAGCCGCACGCCGGCGGGGCCGTCCGCCGTGGGGATCGGCGGGACGCCGAGCCGCGCCATGCCGCCGAAGCAGCCGGTGTTGGCGACGCCCGTGGGGGGCTTGCCGCCGACGAAGTCCGTCAGCTCGTCGTCGGTGAACTGGGCGATGAAGCTGTCCAGCGAGATCGTCTCGCCCACGTCGTCGAACAGGGTCAGCTTTTCGGGGGCCGGGGCGGTCAGCGGTTCGTTCTTGCCGAAGCGATACGCCGCCTCGCCGGTGGGCATGGGCTCATAGCTGCCGTCGGGCCGCAGACGGCGCGGCAGCTTCCACGGGCGGCAGTAGTCGTGGAGCTGTTCGACGACGACGTCGTCCGCGAGCTCCAGCGCGAAGTCCGTCTTCTGCGCCGAGCGGACGTCGGTGCCGACGAAGAACTCGTAGACGCCCTTTTCCAGCACGAAGGCGGACTTTTGGATCCGGCCCAGATCGTCGAAGCTGGCCAGCGCCGCGCGGTCGAAGGCCATGGCCAGCGTCTCGCTCTCGCCGGGGGCCAGCAGTCTGGTTTTCCGGTAGGCCGCGAGCACCCGCGCCGGCTTGCCCAAAAGCCCCTGCGGCGCGGCGCAGTAGACCTGGACCGTCTCGCGGCCGGGCCGGTCGCCGACGTTCCTGACTGTGGTCACCGCCACGAGGCCGTCGCCGCTGGGGCAGACGACGGTCCCGCAAAGGGCGAAATCGGTGTAGGACAGGCCGAAGCCGAAGGGGTAGCGGACGCGCTCGCGCATGCCGGGGAGCGTTTCGAAATAGCGATAGCCGACGTAGACGTCCTCGAGGTAGTTCACATAGTTGAAGCTTTCGGTGAAGGCCTCGGTGACGGGATAGTCGTCGTAGGACCGGGCGATGGTGTCCACCAGCTTGCCGGAGGGGTTCACGTCCCCGCACAGGATGTCCGCGATGGCGCCGCCGCCCTCGATGCCGCCCTGCCATCCGAACAGGACGCCCTGGATCCGGGGATCCTCCGCGAAGAACTCGCAGTCAACGGGCGCGCCGGAGTCCAGCACGACGACGACCTTGGAGAAGGCCTCGGCCGCGCCGGAAAGAAGATCGCGCTCGATGTCGGACAGGTACCAGTCGCCGGGGATGGGCCGACGGTCCACGCCCTCGGCCGAAAAACGGCTGATGGTGACGACGGCGGTGTCCGCCCAGGCCGCCGCGTCGGCGATGAGGGCCTTGTCCACCGCGGGCTCGCGGACGTGCATGGCGGCGAAGGTGTCATAGGTCAGATCGTCGCGCTCCTGGCAGAAGGGCATGTTGTTGACGATGTCCCAGCGGGCGTCGATCTGCTCCGGCGTGAGGACGTTTTTGCTCTCCGCCTTGACGTAGGACCGGTAAAAGTCCACCGCGGGCATATAGATCTGCACCTTGCCCTGGGCCTCTTTTTCGGCGAAGCCCTCGTAGATGCTGCGCACATAGGGCGTGTACACGTCGCCGCTGCCGCCGCCGCCCTTGATGTATTCGATGGTCGCCTTGCCGAACAGCGCGATCTTCTCGCCGCGGCGCAGCGGCAGCGCGCCGGCTTCGTTTTTGAGCAGGACCATGCCTTCGCCCGCCGCCCGGCGGGAGAGGGCGATGTGTTCCGGCGACGCCGTCGCCGGGCGGCCGCCGACTCCCAGAGGGAGGCACGGCTGGTAGCGGTATCTCGCGTATTTTTCCATGAGGACGCTCCTTTTGTCTGGTCGTAGTCTCTTTGGCCTTATTGTAGCAGAATCCCCGGGCGCTGTCAATCCGAGCCGGGGGCGGGAGAGGGGCGATACGGCGCCCGGCCGGAGGTCCTGAGCTCTTCGGCGAAGGCCTCAGGGTTCTTCAGGAAATAGTCCTGATGGAACTCTTCGGCGGGGTAAAAGCGCTTATAGGGCTCGACGGCGACGCAGGGCGTCCGGCCGGCGCTCTGCGCCAGGGCGTCCAGGGCCCGGCAGGCCGCCTCTTTCTCCGTCTCGTCGGCGAAATAGACCGCCAGCGTGTAGGACCGGCCCCGGTCGATGAACTGGCCGCCGCCGTCGAAGGGGTCGACGTTGTCCAGAAAGATCGCCAGAAGGCGGTCGAAGGAGATCAGCGCGTCGTCGTAGACGATGCGGACGGTCTCGCGGTGACCGGTGGTCTGGCTTTTCACCGCCTCGTAGGTCGGGTCGGTCTCGTCCCCGCCGCAGTAGCCGCTGGTCACCGACAGGACCCCCTTCCGGGACCGGAAGACCGGCGTGACGCACCAGAAGCACCCGCCGGCAAAGTAGGCGTTTCGTTCCATGGGCTTCTCCTTTCGGTCCGGGCGCTCGTCCCGCGCCCGGACGGCTCCATTATACCATAAAATCCGGGAAATGCAATCCGACTTGCAAAAAACGGGCGAGACGCCGTTGCGCGGCCGGGGCCGGTGTGCTATAATGGAAAAAACGGGGCGCGCGGCGGGAAAGGGGCGGAAACAGACGTGGAAAACGAAAAAAAGCTCGAGGCGAGGCCGCCGGAGGTGAAACGCCTCCGCTGCGATGTGCTCGTGCTGGGCGGCGGTCTGCCCGGCGTCTGCGCGGCGATCGAGGCCGCGCGGGGCGGGCTGGACGTGATCCTGGCGGAGCGCAGCCTGACCCTGGGCGGGAACTGCGGGCCGGAGATCGGCGTCCACCCGTCGGACGGGCACCGGTTCCACCCCTATATGGCGACCACCGGCGTCGTGGGGCGGCTCATCGAAGAGGCCGCGTTCCGCAACGCGAAGACCAATTCCCACGGCAGGCACTACAACATCTCTGTCCAGTTCGACCGGGTGCTGCAGGAGGCGCTGGACGAGGCGGGCGTGCGCGTGCTCCGGAGCACCTACGCCCACACGCCCTATCTGGACGGCGCCCGGATCGCCGCGGTGGAGTGCGAGGACACGCTCACCTACGAGCGGGTCTGTATCGAGGTGGAGCAGTTCGTCATCGACGACACCGGCGACGGCAACGTTTCGGAACGGGCGGGCGCGGGATACCGGATGGGCCGGGAGGCCCGGGCGGAGTTCGGCGAGCGCATGGCTCCCGAGACCGCCGACGGGGTCACCATGGGAAGCTCGCTGGTCACACTGCTGTGCAGGACGGGGTCCGAGACGCGGTTCGTGCCCGGGAAAGGCGTTCCGCCGTTCCATCCCGGCTATGGCGGGGAGGCGAGGTTCCGCCCGCAGGACGGCGAGAACGTGTATTTCTGGTTTCCCACCGAAACGGGCGGAGACGTGGATACGATCCGGGACGGGCATCTCATCTACGACAGGCTCCGGGGCCATCTGGACAGCGCGTGGGACCGGTGCAAGAACCGGCTCGACGCGGACGTCACCGGCGAATGGGAGATGATCTGGGTCAGCGCCAAGGTCGGAAAGCGGGAATCCCGCCGCTTTATCGGGGATTACACGGTGACGGAGAGCGACGTGGAGAACGGGACCATGTTCGAGGACGCGATCGCGGCGGGCGGCTTCGCCGTCGACGTGCACGATCCGCAGAAGGACGATCCGGCCTACGTCTCCGTGACGTATTATCTGATCCCGCCCACCTATACGATCCCTTACCGGAGCATCTATTCCCGGGATATCGACAACCTGTTTTTCGCCTCGCGGCTGCTTTCGGCCACCCATCTGGCCCACGGGTCCATCCGTCTCCAGCGCACGCTGGCGGCGGTGGGACAGGCGGCCGGCGCGGCGGCCGTCCTCTGCGCGGAGCGGGGCCTTTCGCCGCGCCGGCTCTACACCGAGGGTCACGTCGGAGAGCTGCAGCAGCGGCTGCTGCGCGGCGACGGGACGATCCCCAACCGGCGAAACGGGGACGAGCGGGATCTGGCGCGGCGCGCGTGTGTCGGCGCGTCCAGCGAGCTGCGCTACGGCGTTTCGGGTCCGTCGGAGTTCGAGCGGATCGGTCCGGCCGCGGGCGCCCAGCTCTGGGATTTCACGGACCGGGTGGACACCGTTTCCGTGGTGCTGCGGAACCCGGGCGGCCAAAAAGCGCGGGTCCGCGCGACGCTGTCGCGCTATGCGCCCGAGCATCCGTGGACCTGCCGGGACGAGAACCCGTTCTTGGATTACTACGACGAGCACAACGAGGCCGAATGGGGGAGCGACAACCGGTCGAAGCGGTTCCGGGAGCTTGCCCGGGACGAAAAGACGCTGGACGCGGGCTTTGCGGGAAGCGTTCCCTTCCGCTTCGGCGTATCGCTTCCGCCCAAGGACAAGATGACGGACGACGACCGGCTCAACCTCGTGCTGGAGGTCCTGGAAGGCGAGGCGGAGATCGCGCGCTGCGCGGGGCTGTACCCCTTCGTCCGGTTCATCGGCGGCAAAGAGACCGACCGGAACGGCGACGAGGCGTATACGGTGGGACCCGGCGCGCCGCTGTACCGGCTCGAGCCCGCTCCGCTTTACGGCGAGGCGGCGCTCGTTTTGAACGGCGAGAACCGCAGGTTTTCCGAAAACCCGCAGAACATGTGGCGTCCGGCCGCCCTTCCGGCCACGCTGACGCTTTCCTGGGACGGCGGGATCCAGGCGCGGGAGGCGCGGATCACCTTCGACACGCTGGAGCGGGTGTTCACGCAGATGCCTTATGAAAACGGGCGCCGGGCGTCCCCCCAGGGGGTGAAGCGGTATTCCGTCTCGCTGTTCGACGGGGAGACGGAGGTGTGGTCCCTCGCCCGGGACGAGGTCTATCACCGGGCGGAGAGCGTGCCGCTTCCCGACGCGCCCTTCGACCGGCTGACGCTCACGCTGCTGGAGACCTGGGACGAGACCCGGCTCCCCGGCGTCTATGAGATCCGGGTGTACTGAGCGGCCGAAAAAAACGGTTGTGCCGGGGGCGGGAATGTGGTATAATGCCCGTTAAGAGAGAAAAAAGGGCGGCGGACCGCCCAAGCGACACGGAGGAGCTCCGCTTTGGAAAACATTTACGAATCCCGGGACTATAAGCGGTCCCGCAACGCCTATACGCTGCAGTGCGCTTTCGAATACTTCGTTTCGATCCTGATGGCCGACGCGTTTTTGGCCAAGCTGCTCAAGGAGATCGGCCTGTCGGACGCGGCGGTGGGCGTCATTTCCTCCGTCGTCTCGGTCGCGTTTCTGGTCGAGCTGTTCTCCATCCTGATGATGCAGCGGATGCGGGACATGAAGCGGACGGTCCTGATCTGCAACTTTTTGGGCCAGGCGCTGTTCCTGCTCGTCTATCTCGTGCCGTTCCTGCCGATTCCCGCGGCGTGGCGCGGTCCCGTGGCGGCGGCGGGGATCCTGGGGGGCAACGCCCTTCGTTATCTGGTCAGCGCCGTGGTGTTCCGCTGGGCCAACGGGTACGTCGACCCCAACAAGCGCGGCACCTATTCCGCCGTGAAGGAAATGATCTCCCTGCTGTCGGGGATCGTCTTCACGCTGGGGGCCGGCTTCCTCTTCGACGCCTATGAAAAGCGCGGCGACCTGACGGGCGGCTTTTTGGCGCTGGCCGCGCTGATGCTGGTGTCCGGCGTCTGCAATCTGGTCTGTCTCTGCCTCATCCGGCGGGAGGACCGCACCGCGGAGGAGCATCGCCCGCTGGGCGAGGTGCTCCGCCGCCTGTTCGGCAACCGGGCGTTCCGCAGGCTGACGCTGCTGACCTGTCTCTGGAACGCGTCGACCTATCTGTCCGTGGGCTTTCTGGGCACCTATAAGACCGTCGATCTGGCCATGACGGTGGGAACGGTCCAGATCATCAATGTGGCGGCCAGTCTCTGCCGCTTTGCCGTCTCGCGGCCCTTCGGCCGCTTTTCGGACCGGACGTCCTACGCCCGCGGGTTCCGCGTCGGGCTGCTGATCCAGGCCGCGGCCTTCGCCGTCTGCTGCTTCGCCGCCCCCGCCGCCAGGTGGCTGATCGCGGTCCACATGGTGCTCTACAGCGTCAGTCAGGCGGGCAGCGGCCAGAATTCCACCAACATGACCTACAGCTATGTGGAGTCCGACCTGCTGGTGCAGGCCATGGCCGTCAAGACCGCGGCCGGCGGGATCGTCGGGTTCGGGATGTCGCTGCTGGGCGGGCGCATCCTGGCGGCCGTCCAGGCGGCCGGCAACACGGTGCTGGGGCTTCCCGTGCGGGGCCAGCAGGTGCTGGCGCTGCTGTCGCTGGTGCTGACGCTGGGCACGGTGCTGTACACCGCGCTGGTGATCGAGCGTCAGCCCGCGGAAAAACGGTAAAAAACCGGGAAAGCGCGGCGGTCCGTCCGCCCGGCGCCTGTTCCGGCGGATAACGCTCCTTCAAGGAGGCGGATCCCATGAAAAAAACGATCGGATCGAAAAAACGGCGCTGGATCTGGCTGCTCTGCCTGACCGCTCCGCTGGTCCTTGCCGTGCTGACCGTCCTGTTTTTCCCGAAAAAGGCCGACGGCGAATGGCACGAGGAGAGCCGGCTGGTGCTGATCGGCTGGGGCGTGATCTACGCGGCCATGCTGGGGCTTTTGGGCATGATCGCCGCCGAGTCGCTGGGGAAGAACACCGTGCTGCTGATCCCGCTTCCGATCCTGGGGCCGGTGATCCCGGTGATCCTGATCGCGGGCGGGCTGATCTACGGCTTCACCTCGGAACCGGACCGCTATCAGATCCGGGATGGGATCACCTGGACGCTGTCGGAGGACCGCGTATACCTGGACCGGTATTCCGGAGAAGCCAGGGCGCTGCTGGAGCTTCCGGCGGACGTGGACGGCTATCCGGTCGCGGCGATCGGGAACCGGAGCTTTCGGAGGGCGGAGATCGACACCGTCGTGATCCCGGAGAGCGTCGGCGAGGTCGGGAAACGGGCGTTTGCCGGTTCGAACGTCCGGAAGGTCGTTTTCCGGGGCGAAGACCGAAGCGACGGACGGCTGACGCTGAGACGGGGGGCGTTCCGCGGCTGCGCCGAACTGGAAACGGTAATCGTGGGCGCCGGGCGGACCGAGCTGGAGAAAAACGTGTTCTGCAACTGTGATTCGCTGAAGTGGGTCTGGTTCCGGGGCGAGTGCGTTTTCAGGGAAAGCTGGGTCTTCCTGCGCAGCGAGGCGCTGACGGCCGTGGCGGCGGAGCGGTTCACCGCGGCGTCGGACGAGGTGGACGATCTGTTCCAGACGGGCGTCGGCGCGACGCTGTACAGCGACCGCGTCATCCCGCGCCGCGTCGCAAGAGGCTTGGCCTCCGCGCCGCTGGCACAGTATCCGGGACCGCGGGAGTGACGGCTCCGTCTTCCGCCTTCACCGGGATCGAAAAAAGAAAACGCGCCGCGCCGGATCGCTCCGGGCGGCGCGCTTTTTGGTCTGAAACGGCGCGGGGCTCACCGCGCGATGGGGGCGAGGTCGTCTTCGGTCAGGTCCAGCAGCCCGGCCACCAGATCGGCGTTGCCGAAGGAGTCGTGCTTCCGGTCGTCGTGAGCGTCGCTTCCGAACAGGAAACGGCAGCCGCACGCCCTGGCCAGACGGAACAGGCGGAGCTGGGGCAGGCGGGCGATCTCTTCGGGGGTCTTTTCGTGCATGGCGGAGAGGTTGATCTCCACGGCGACACCCTTTTCGGCGGTCAGGTCGAACAGCCGGCGATAGCGGTCATCCGGGATCAGATCGATCAGGATGCCGTTGTCATAGGGACAGCAGACCGCCTCGAAGGGGTGGGCCATGGCGGTGACGTACCGCGACACGGGGCAGGTGAGGATCTCCTCATAGGCCGTCAGCATGAACTCGGCATGCTTTTCATAGGGGTGGTACAGCGCCGGCGGCATCATCATGTGGGTGTGAGAGTTGGGCACGATCATAAAGTCGAACCGCTCGGCCGCGGCCTCGGTGCAGGCGACCCCGTGACCCGCCGGATCGTATTCGCACTCGCACCCGAAGAACAGCTTCCGCTCCGGCCGGGAGGCCGCGCGCAGGGCGGGGAGCAGCTCGGCCACGTGCTCGAAGTTCTGAGGCACGTAGAAGTCGTTGGCGCCGGGGACGGCGGCGTCCCAGAAGTGGTTGGCAAACCCCAGCTTCGTCAGCCCCAGACGGTCCGCGGCGGCGAGATAGTTCTCCAGCGTCGCCGTGGGGCCGGCGCAGAGGGACAGGTCGGTGTGGATGTGGAAATCGTGGGTGATATGCATGGCGGGAAGGCTCCTTTCCGTGTGGTCCGGTCCGGGTCAGCTTTCGAGGTAAAGCCGGGACAGGCGCAGCATGGCCTCACAGTCGGCCAGCGCGGCGGTGGAGGCGGGGGCGTGGATATAGCGGGCGGGAACGCTGAGGCCCGCCGTCGGGATCCCGCCGCGGGCGGGGAGGATGCTGGCGGCGTTGGTGCCGCCGGCCACGACGCGCTTGGACTGCCAGCGGATGCCGTTGGCGTCGGCCAGCGCCCGCAGGCGCGCCGAGATCTCGCGGTCGTAGATGGTCGAATCCTTGATGTTGATCACGACGCCGTCGTTCTGCAGGCAGACGCGGCCGGGTCCCTCGACGCCGGGAACGTCCGCGGCGGTGGTGCCCTCCAGCACCAGCGCCTCGTCCGGCGCGGCGGAGAAGGCGGCGCCCTTGGCGCCGGCGCCGCCGACCTCTTCCCGGGTCGAGAACGAGAACACCGTGTCGAAGGCGGGGGCGATCCCGTGAGTCAGATGGTGCAGCAGCACGGCGCAGCCGATGCGGTCGTCGATGGCCTTGGCCTTGAAAAAGCCGTTCCCCAGCCGTTCGGGTTCGGTGGCGAAGGCGGCGGTGCAGCCCGGCGCCACGTGCCGCCGGGCCTCTTCGCCGGAGGAGGCGCCGATGTCCGCGTACAGCTCGGGGATCTTGCGCACCGCGGACGGATCCGCGGCCAGATGCACCGGGCACACGCCGACCACGGCGGTCAGCACCTCGCGCAGGCCGCGGACGCGCAGGCGCTTTCCGGGGACGACGCGGGGATCCAGCCCGCCCACCGGGGCCAGCTTCAGATAGCCCTCGTCGGTGACGGAGGTGACGAGGAAGCCCACCTCGTCCATGTGCGCGTCCGCCATGCGGCGGCGGGAGTGGTCCCGCCCGGGCAGGAACACGGCCACGCTGCCGAGACGGTCGGTCCGGGCGTCCAGCCCCAGCGGGCGGACGGCGGAGAGGATATAGTCCGCGACGCGCCCCTCGTCGCCGGAAACGCCGTCGAGAGAGCAGAGGTCGCCGAGCAGTCGGATCAGTTCGTTCATTTCAGGTCTTCTCCTTTGAGATCGCGGAGGAACGCTGCCAGCAGCGCCGCCGCCGCGTCGGCGTCCGCGGGGTCGCAGACCTCCGTGGGCGTGTGCATGTTGCGGACGGGGACGGAGATCACCGCTGCGGGGACCCCCGCGCGGGTGACCATGACGGGAGTGGCGTCGGTGCCGGTGCTGCCGCCGTAGACCTCCGGCGCGCAGGGGATGCCGGCGGCCTCGGCGGTGCGGAACAGGCGGTCCGTCAGGGCGCGGTCGGTAAACGGGCCCACGCACAGCGTCACGCCGCCGCCCAGCGCAAAGGTCTGGTGGCCGGCTGCCTCGGGCTGGGAGGCGAAGGTCACGTCCAGCACCACGCAGGCGGCGGGGTCCAGCGAGAAGGCCGCCGCCTTTGCCCCCAGACAGCCGACCTCTTCCCGGACGGAGGCGCTGAGGGCGATGTCGTAGTCCAGCGGCAGGCCGCGGACCCGGCGCAGGGCGTCCAGCGCCGCGGCCAGACAGAGCCGGTCGTCCAGCGCGCGCCCGGCGATCCGGCCGCCCAGCAGCTCGGTGCAGACGGCCGCGGGGGTGACCGCGTCGCCCGGGGCGACCAGGGCCCGGGCCTCGTCCGCCGAAAGGCCCACGTCGATGGCCAGATCCGTCAGCTTGGGCGTTTTTTCCATCTCGGCGGCGGTCTGGAGATGGGGCGGCAGGGCGCAGACCACGCCCTTGAGGTCCCGCCGTCCGTGGACGACGACCTCGGCGTTGATCGCGGTGCGGCCGTCCGGCGAGCCCAGCGGGGCGAACTTCAGAAAGCCGCCGTCTGTGACGGAGGTGACGAGAAAGCCCACCTCGTCCAGATGCGCGTCGATCATCAGCAGAGGCGCGTCCGGCACGCCGCAGCGGAGAAAGCCGAGAAAGCTGCCAAGCGGATCGATCCGGCACTCGGTGAACAGCGGCCCGAAGGCCTCGGTAAGATGGGCGGCGACGGCGTTTTCAAAGCCGGAGGGGCCGCGCAGGTCCGCCAGAGAGGCGATGTCGTTTTTGTTCATGGTCGGTTCCTTTCAGAGCTCCAGCTCGGCCAGATGCGGCCGGTGGTCTGAGGCGACCACCGCCGGGATATCCGCCGAGAGGACGCGGAATTCGTCGGAGACGAAGATATAGTCGATCTTTTTCCGCGGCTCGTCCGAGGGGAACGAGAGCTTCGGCGCGGACATGACCGCCGCCGTGTCCCGAAGCGCGGCGAAGATCGGCGCGAGAGTCGGGTTTTCCGGCGTCATGTTCAGATCGCCGCAGAAGATCAGCGGCTTGTCCCGCCGGGCCAGCTGGGCCAGCACGGTCTCCACCGCGCTGACCTGTTCGTCCGGGGCCAGACCGAAGTGGGTGCCCAGCACGGCGAAGGGGCCGAAGTCCGCCTTCAGGACGCAGCGGGTCTCATACCAGTCCGAGTCGGAGAGGCGGGGGTCCGGATCCGGGATGGCGATCTTCTCCCCGGAGAAGGGAAACCTGGACAGGATGGCGTTGCCGTAGGGGCTGCCGCAGATCTCAACCGCGGGGCAGAAGAAAAAGTGGTCCATCCTGGCCAGCTCGGCCAGAAGCGCGGTCTGCTCGTCGAAGACCGGCTCAGCGCCGTCCCGATGACCGTAGACCTCGTTCAGAACGCAGAAATCCGGGTCGAAGGCCCGGATGGTGTTGGCCATCAGCTCCGGGCTCATGGTCCCGCGGCGATAGTCGATCGTGTGCTGGATGTTGAACGTCATGGCCCGGATCTTCACGGTCGGTCCCTCCTGCGAAAAAAGATTCAGCGGCTCTATTATAGCATCCGGCGGCGCTTTTGGCAAGATGTAACAATCAATTCCGGGAAATGGCCGGGAAAATGTGCGGAAGGAAAGTTGACAGGAGCGGGTTTTGACAGTATAATGATGATAAGAAATTGTATACAATCCGGACCGTCTCCGGGCGGGCCGGCGAGAAAGGAAACAGAACCATGAAGTACGACCGCGTTTACAATTTTTCGGCAGGTCCGTCCATGCTGCCCCTGAGCGTATTGGAAAAAGCCGCCGCGGAGATGATGAACTACCGCGGGAGCGGGATGTCGATCACGGAGATGAGCCATCGATCGAAGGCGTACGACGCGGTCATCTGCGACGCGGTGGACCGCGTCAAGCGGGTCCTGGCCGTCCCGGCGGGGTACAGCGTCCTGTTCCTCCAGGGCGGCGCCTCGGCCCAGTTCGCCATGGTGCCCATGAACCTGATGACCGGCAGCGGTTCGGCGGACTACGTCGTCACCGGCCAGTTCTCGGGGAAAGCCTATAAAGAGGCCAAAAAGTACGGGACCGCCAACCTGGCGGCCACGTCCGAGCCCGCCAACTTCACCTATATCCCCGCGCAGGAGGAGCTGAAGCTCTCGCCCGGCGCGGATTACGTCCACATCTGCTTCAACAACACGATCTACGGCTCGAAGTGGAACTACGTTCCCGACACGGGCAGCGTGCCGCTGGTGGCGGACATGAGCTCGTGCATCATGTCCGAGCCGGTGGACGTGAGCCGCTTCGGCGTGATCTACGCCGGCGCCCAGAAGAACTTGGCCCCCGCGGGCGTGACGCTGGTCATCGTGCGGGACGATCTGATGGGCCGGGCCATGCCGAACATCCCCGCGGTGTTCGACTATGCCACCCAGGCGAAGAACAACTCCATGTACAACACGCCGCCGTGCTTCGGCATCTATATGATCGGTCTGGTGCTGGAGTATCTGGAGAACGAGGGCGGCCTCGAGGAGATGCGCGTCCGCAACGAGGCCAAGGCCAAGCTGCTCTACGACGCCATCGACGCCAGCAGGCTTTTCTCCAACCCCGTGCGGCACGACTGCCGCTCGGTCATGAACGTCACCTTCGTCACCGGCAGCGACGAGCTGGACGCCAAGTTCTGCCGCGAGGCGGCCGAGGCCGGTCTGGTCAGCGTCAAGGGCCACCGCTCCGTGGGCGGGATGCGGGCCTCGATCTACAACGCCATGCCGCGCGAGGGCGTCGAGGCGCTGGTGGCCTTTATGGAGAAATTCGAAAAGGAAAACGCGTGAACCGGGAAGGTCGCGGAGGAAGAGAGTTATGAAAAACGGAAAGTACGAAGTCAAGCTGTTCAACAAGATCGCCGCGGTGGGAACGGACCGTTTTGATAAGTCCGCCGTCGAATACGGCGAGGACGTCGTCGCGCCGGACGCCATTCTGGTCCGCTCGGCCAAGCTGAACGACATGGAGCTGAACCCCGAGCTGCTGTGCATCGGCCGCGCGGGCATCGGCGTCAACAACATCCCCATCGACCGCTGCAGCGAGGCGGGCGTCGTCGTGTTCAACACGCCGGGCGCCAACGCCAACGCCGTCAAGGAGCTGGCCGTCTGCGCGCTGCTGCTGGCGTCCCGCCGGATCTCGGACGGCATCGAGTGGGCCAAGACCCTGCGCGGGACCGAGGGCGTCGCCGCCGCGGTGGAAAAGGGCAAATCGGCCTTCGTGGGGCCGGAGCTTCGCGGCAAGAGCCTCGGCGTCATCGGCCTGGGCAACATCGGCGCGGTCATCGCCAACATCGCCTATCGCCTCGGCATGGAGGTCACCGGCGTGGACCCGTACCTCACC
Organism: Clostridiales bacterium; assembly: GCA_016285815.1. Lineage (GTDB taxonomy): Bacteria > Bacillota > Clostridia > Oscillospirales > QAMX01 > SIG499. Next base: position 1,412 of record JAEERN010000136.1, on the reverse strand, counting down.
GTCGAGAACGCGTGGGTCCTGAACCGGCTGATCCGCCGCGCGCCCGGCTATAAGGACGTGTTCGAGACCAGCGATTATATCACGCTGCACGTGCCGCTGACCGACGAGACCCGCCACATGATCAACGCCGAGACCATCAGCGGCATGAAGGACGGAGTCCGCATCGTCAACCTGTCCCGCGGCGAGCTGGTGGACGACGACGCCATGGCCGCCGCGCTGGAGAGCGGCAAGGTGGCGGCCTACGTCACCGACTTCCCCAACGAGAAGACGCTGGAGATGAAGAACACGGTCTGTATGCCCCATCTGGGCGCGTCGACGCCGGAGAGCGAGGACAACTGTGCGGTCATGGCCGTGGACGAGGTGCAGAACTATCTGACCACCGGCACCGTCCGCAACTCCGTCAACCTGCCCAACATCGACATGCCCTTCGAGACGGCGCGGCGCGTGGTGGTCATCCACCGCAACGTGCCGAACATGGTGGGCCTGATCTCCACCAGCTTCGCCGAGGCGGGGGTCAACATCGAGCACATGGCCAACCGCTCGAAGAAGGACTATGCCGTCACCATCGCGGACGTGGACGCCGAGGTGGACGAGGCGGTGCTGGCGAAGATCCGCGCCGGCCGCGACATCCTGCGCGTTCGCCTGATCGCGCGGTAGAGCGGAGATCGGATCCCCGGAGGGAAACGGCCGGAAGACCGGACGTTTCCCTCTTTTTTTGCGCCGAGCCGGCCGGGACCGGTCTCCGGTCCGCATAGATCCGGCGAAAAGCGCAGAGAATAGAGGCGGAGACCGATCTTGAAAACGAAAGGAACGTGACGCGCTTGATGAGTCCCAAAGAACTGCTTTACGTCGAAGACGCCCTCGGGCGGGAGGAGTTGCTGTGCCGGCTGTGCGCCGATTCGGCCGCGCGGATCCGGGATCCGCAGCTGAAACAATTCGTTAGCGGACTGGAGTCCCGCCACCGGCAGGGGTTCCGGGAGCTTTTCGGGCTTTTGGGCTGAAAGGAGAGACGGGATGGACGACAGAACGATCATGGAAGACCTGCTCACCGCCGTGAAGAGCACGGCGGACCTGTATCTGCACGGCACCGTCGAATCGGCGACGCCCGCGGTCCACAATGCCATGGACGGCCGTCTGGGAGACACGCTGGCCATGCAGAGCGAGATCTACGGCCGCATGGCGCAGATGGGGTGGTATCCGTCCGAACAGGCGCCCCAGGCGAAGATCGACGCCGCCAGACAGAAGTTTTCCGGCTGCTGCTGACGGGAGAGGAAGAGTGAAAAAAGGCCCGGCGCTTTATGAAAAGCGCCGGGCCGTTTTTGATCCGTATCCCGCCCGGGGCGGGAAGGAGGAAAAGCAAAGTCACTGCCTGGCTTCGGGCTTGGCCGGGGCCGGAGCGGGAGCGGGAGCGG
>JAEERN010000023.1 GCA_016285815.1 Clostridiales bacterium | reverse complement strand
GCCGCCGTGCTCGGCGGCGCCGACCTCCGCTCCGTCGACCTTTCTGCGGCGGCGGTCGTCATCGGCAACGAGGCCGCCGGCGTTTCGCCGGAGCTTCGCGCGCTGGTCCCCGGCCTGGCCCTTCCCATGACCGGCCGGGCGGAATCCCTGAACGCCGGCGTCGCCGCCGGGATCGTCGCCTGGGAGATGCGGCGCGGCCGCCCCTGAGCGGGGCGATCAAAATAACACTGCAAAGGAGCGGAGCGACCATGTCATCCCCGGCGCTTTGGATCTGGCTTTCCACCCCGCGCGGACTGCCCGCCGGGGCGGTTCCCGCTCTGCTGGAGGCCTTCGGCTCGCCCACGGAGATCTACGCCGCCGCCACGGCCGAGCTGGCGGAGGCGCTGGGCGATCCCGCCGCGGCGGAGACCTTCGCCTCGCGCGATCTGACCGAGGCCGACCGGATCCTGGGCGAATGCGCCGCCAAGGGCCTCTCCGTGGTGACGCTGCAGGACGCGTCGTACCCCGACCGGCTGCGCAGCATCGAGGATCCGCCCGCCGTGCTCTACGTCAAGGGGCGTCTGCCCGCCTTCGACCTCTACCCCGCCGTCGCCGTGGTCGGCACGCGGAAAGCCAGCGGCTACGGGCTGTATGCCGCCAAGACCATCGCCGCGGAGCTGGCGGACGCGGGCGTCATCGTCGTCTCCGGCATGGCCGCGGGCTGTGACGCCGCGGCCCACTCCGGCGCGCTGAGTCAGGGCGGCGCCACCGTCGCCGTCCTCGGCTGCGGCGCGGACGTGTGCTATCCCCGCGAAAACCAAAAGCTGTACCGGGACATCCCCGTGCAGGGCGCCGTCGTCAGCGAATATCCGCCCGGCACCGCGCCCGTCGCCAAACACTTTCCCGTCCGCAACCGCATCCTGAGCGGCCTGTGCAACGGCGTCCTCGTGGCCGAGGCCGCCGCGCGGAGCGGCTCGCTCATCACAGCGGAGTATGCGCTGGCGCAGGGGCGGGACGTTTACGCCGTTCCCGGCAACATCGACAATCCCGCCTCGGCCGGCTGCAACGCGCTGATCCAACAGGGGGCCAAGCTGGTCACCTGCGGCCGCGATATCCTCGACGAGCTGCTTCCCCTTTACGGACGGCAGATGTCCCTGCGGCCCGTCGCCGGGATCTCCGCAGAAAACGACCCCTATCTGGCCGGGAACGCCTTTCCGGTGTTCCAGCCCGCCCCGGGCGAGGACGCCGCCGGCTCCGGCTCCGCCGAAGAGCGAATCCGCACGCTGCTGAAAAACGGCCGCATGGCGCTGGACGACATCATCGGGGCCTCGGGCCTCGGCTCGGACGAGATCGGCGCCGCCCTGACCCTGCTGGAGCTGGACGGAGCGGTCCGCCCGCTGCCCGGCGGCATCTTCGAACTGGCGGAATGACCCGCCCTCCCCTTTCCGCAAATCACTGAAAAAGGAACGAATGACCGTGACAAAACTTGTGATCGTCGAATCCCCCGCGAAGGCAAAGAGCATCAAAAAATACCTCGGCCGAGGGTACGACGTGGTCGCCTCCGTCGGCCATCTCCGGGATCTGCCCAAAAGCACCTTCGGCGTCGACGTGGAAAACAACTTCGAGCCCAAGTATATCAACATCAAGGGCAAGGACAAGACCATCAAGGAGATCCGCACCCACGCCGCCAAGGCGGACCGGATCTATCTCGCCACCGACCCGGACCGCGAGGGCGAGGCCATCTCGTGGCATCTGGCCACGATTCTCGGGCTGGACCCCACCGACAGGAACCGCGTCACCTTCAACGAGATCACGAAGAAAGCGGTGACCGAGGGCGTCAAGAACGTCCGGCCGGTGGATCTGGACCTGGTCAACGCGTATCAGGCGCGCCGGGTGCTGGACCGGATCGTCGGCTATAAGCTGAGCCCTCTGCTGTGGAAAAAGATCCGCAAGGGCCTGTCCGCCGGGCGCGTCCAGTCCGTGGTGACCCGTCTGGTGGTGGACCGCGAGAACGAGATCCGCGCCTTCGTGCCGGAAGAGTACTGGACCATCGAGCTGGCGGCCGCCGCGGCGGCCGCGCCGGAATCGCCCTTCACCGCGCGGCTCATCGGCCGCCCGGACGGGACCAAGTTCACCCCCCGGAACGCCGACGAGGCCGACGGCGTGGCGGCCGACATCACCGGCGCACCGGTCCGCCTGACCTCGCTTCAGAAAAAGGTGGTCCAGCGCTCCCCCGCGCCGCCCTTCATCACCTCGACCCTGCAGCAGGACGCATCGCGCAGGCTGTCCTTCAGCGCGAAAAAGACCATGAAGATCGCTCAGAACCTCTACGAAGGCATGAACGTGCCCGAGCTGGGGCTGACCGGTCTGATCACCTATATGCGCACGGACTCCCAGCGGCTCAGCGAAGAGATCGTCGCCGAGGCCCGGGACTTCATCGGCCGCCAGTACGGAAAAGAGTATCTGCCCGCGTCGCCCCGGGTCTACAAGACCCGCGCCGGCGCCCAGGACGCCCACGAGGCCATCCGGCCCACCCACGTGGAGCTGACGCCGGAATCGCTGCGCGGCACGCTGGACGGCGACCACTTCAAGCTTTACAAGCTGATCTGGGACCGGTTCATCGCCTGTCAGATGAGCCCCGCCCGGTACGACACCGTCGCCGCCGATCTGGAATGCGGCGGCTGGCTGTTCCGCGCCAACGGCCGGACCCTTCGCTTTCCCGGGTACACCGCGCTCTACGTGGAGAGCGCCGACGGCGACGCCGAGACCGACTCGGCCCTGCCTCCTCTGTCGGAGGGCGAAGCCCTGATCAATCTGGGACCCAAAACGGCCCAGAAATTCACCCAGCCCCCCGCACGCTACAACGAGGCCTCTCTCATCCGCGCCATGGAGGAGAAGAACATCGGCCGCCCCTCCACCTACGCCCCCACGGTCAGCACCATCCTGGACCGGGAATACGTCGAACACGAGGGCCGCTCTCTGAAGCCCACGCCGCTGGGCGAGATCGTCAACAAACTGATGGTCGAGCGGTTCCCGGACGTGGTCAACGTGGACTTCACCGCCAACATGGAGGAGAACCTGGACGCCGTGGAGCACGGCCAGGCCGACTGGCGCGCCATCGTCGGCGACATGTACCGCGGCTTTTCCGAAGAGCTGGCCGCCGCCGAACAGGATCTGGACGGCGTTCGCCTCAAGGTCCCCGACGAGGTCACCGACCAGGTCTGCGACCTGTGCGGCCGCAATCTGGTGGTCAAGTCCGGCCGCTTCGGCAAATTCCTGGCCTGTCCCGGCTATCCCGAGTGCAAGTTCACCAAACCCATCTCCAAGGAGACGCCGGGCCGCTGTCCCCGCTGCGGCGGCAAGATGCTGGAGCTTCGCTCGAAGAAGAACAACAAGTTCTTCGCCTGTGAGAACCGGACCGGCTGCGGCTTCATGACGTGGGACACGCCGCTGGCGGAGAACTGCCCCCAGTGCGGCGCCACCCTGTTCCGGCGGTATACCCGGGACGAAAAGAGCATCCGCTGCAACCGGGAGGGCTGCGGCTACAGCCGCGAATACCGTCCCCGCGGACGCGTAAGGATGACAGAAAAGGGAACGCCGGACGAAGAGAACTGAACCCGTTGACACAACGCCGCCCCGGCGGGCCCGCGGCGCGGGCCGCCGGAGGACAAAGCGAGGAGAAGACAATGAGAATCGTGATTGACACCATGGGAAGCGACCTCGGCTGCGGCGAGATCGTCTCCGGCGCGCTGGACGCGGTCCGCGAGCTGGGCGTGGACGTGACGCTGGTGGGCGACGCGGCCCTGATCCGGCCCGTCGTCGAGGCCTCGAAGCTCGACGCGGAGATCGTCGACTGTCCCGAGACCGTCACCATGGAGGACGACCCCATCTCCGTCCGAAGCGGGAAAAAGGGCTGTTCCATGGTCACGGCCTTCAAGCTCCTGCGGGACGGCAAGGCGGACGCCGCCGTCACCGCCGGCTCCACCGGCGCGGCCATCACGGCGGCCACGCTCTACGTTCACCGGATCCGCGGCGTCCGCCGCGCCGCGCTGGCCACGGTCATGCCCGTCAACGGCGGCGTGATCCTGGTGGACAGCGGCGCCAACGTGGACTGTACGCCCGAGTTCCTGCTCCAGTTCGCCTATATGGGCTCGTTCTACGCGCGCTCGGTCTTTTCCAAGCCCGAGCCCCGGGTTGGCCTATTGAACATCGGCGCCGAGGACACCAAGGGCGACGAGCTGCATCTGGCCGCCCACAAGCTGCTGTCCGAAGCAGAAGGGCTCCGCTTCGTCGGCAACGTCGAGGCGCGCTACGTCACAGCGGACGCCTGCGACGTGATCGTGGCCGACGGGTTCTCCGGCAACGTCATGCTGAAATCCATGGAGGGGGTCGGGAAGTTCTTCTCGGCCGAGCTGAAAAAACAGCTCTCCTCCAGCCTGATCTCCAAGCTGGGCGGGCTCATGGTCCGCGACAAGCTCTACGCGCTGAAAAAGCTCATGGACTACCGCGAGGTGGGCGGCGCGCCGCTGATCGGCATCAGCGCTCCGGTCATCAAGGCCCACGGCTCTTCCAACGCCAGGGCGATCAAGAACGCCTGCCGGCAGGCCAAGCTCTACACCGAGGGACACGTCATCCCCGACATCGCCGCCTGCATCGACCGGATGAAGGTCGAGGCGTAAAAGAAGAAGAAGCGGGAACTTTTTGGCCGTCACCGCTTGACAACGGCCGCAAAAGGCTGTATCATATTGAAGCGTAGAGACATACAACACACAAAGGAGAAATCAAATATGGTATTCGAGAAAATCAGAGCGATCATCTGCGACAAATTCGGACTTGAGGAAGACCAGGTCACGCCGGACACCTCGTTCCGCGAGGATCTCAACGCCGACTCTCTGGACATGGTCGAGGTCATCATGGCGCTGGAGGAAGAGTTCGAGATCGGCGAGATCAGCGAAGAAGCCGTGGCCGACATCGAGACCGTCGGCGACGCCGCCAACTTCATCTCTTCGCTGCTCTGATTTCCATGGAAGTCTCCCGCGCTCCGGATACGGGCTATTCGTTCCGCGACCCCGCCCTGCTCCGCACGGCGCTGACGCACAGTTCCTTCGCCAACGAGGCGCACGACAGGAGCACCGTCTGCAACGAGCGGCTCGAGTTTCTCGGCGACTCGGTCCTGAACATGCTGGCCGCCGAATATCTTTACGTCAATTTCGCGCTCTTCGCGGAGGGGGACCTGACCAAGCTGCGCGCCGCGCTCGTCTGTGAGGGCGCGCTGCACCGCATCGCCAAGACCATCGATCTGGGAAGCTGTCTCTTTCTCGGTCACGGAGAGGAACACTCCGGCGGGCGGGAGCGGCCGTCGGTCCTGGCGGACGCCATGGAGGCCGTCCTGGGGGCCATGTACCTCGACGGAGGGCTCGAGCCGGTCCGCCGGTTCCTGCTGCCCCACTTCGCCGCCGGCGCCGCCGAGGCGGCGCAGAAGCACACCCTGCGCGACTATAAGACGACGCTTCAGGAGATCGTTCAGAAGAACAAGCAGGAACAGATCGGCTATCGCATCTCCGACGCCGTCGGCCCCGAGCACGACAAGACCTTCACCGCGACGCTCTATCTGAACTCGAACCCCTTCACCGAGGGCACCGGCAAAAGCAAGAAGGAGGCCGAGCAGGCCGCCGCCAAAGCCGCGCTGGAGCTCATGGGCGAGCTGTGAGCGCCCCCCCTTTCCGTTGTTTTCCCAAACGGCCTCCGCGGTCCGGACTCGTTCGGACCGTCGGAGCCCGTTTTTTTGCGCCGCAGACCGAAAAGCCGCGCGCTCCGGCCGTTTTTTCGCCCTGACAAGGCGCCCTCCGCTGCGGTCCGGACCACAGGACGGCGGCAGCCGGTACGGGCCGGGAAAAGATCCGGCCGTGTTTTCACAAGATCCCGCCCCCTGCATAGGATGGTATTGAGCCCCGCGCTCAACGCCAACATCCATACAAGGGGGTATTTCTTTGCCTGACAACAGGAACGGCGGCGGACGGGAAGCCGTCGTCGTCAGCACCACAAAAGTCTACGACTCCTGCCGGAGCCAGGACTGTCTGGAGGACCTGCGCTGTTATCTCACCGAAGAGGGGCAGACCGTCCTGGACCGCGCGATCGGCGTCAAGCCGCGGACCGCGTCGATCCTGTGGACATATCTGGACGTTGAGCCCGTCCCCTTCAACGGCGGGTTCTACGCGGTGGACGCCCACATCTTCTACCGCATCACGGTGGACTGCCAGTGCGGGCTGGGCCGCCCCACGGAGATCGAGGGCCTATGCGTCTGCGACAAGCGGGCCATCCTGTTCGGCAGCGAGGGCCGCTCGCGCTCGTTCTCGTCGCGCTATGTGGAAAACGAGGGCGACGTTCAGCTCCCCGCCTCCACCAATCTCCCGACGGCCACCATCGAGCTGGTGGACCCCGTCGTCCTGTCGGCGCGGATGGCAGAGCCCTGCGACCCCTTCCGCGGCTCGGACTGCTGCGGCTGCGGCTGCGGCGACGTGCCGCCTCGCATCGCCGGGTGCTTCGGCGGCCCCATCCGGCAGACGGACGTCAGCCGCAGGCTGTACGTCACCCTCGGGCAGTTCTCGCTGGTGCGGCTGGAGCGCCGGACCCAGCTGATGCTCCCCTCCTGCGACTACTGCATCCCGGAAAAGGAGTGTCCGCCCACGGCCGAGGGGGACGCCTGCGAGGCCTTTTCCCGCTTCCGTTTCCCCACCGGCGAGTTCTTCCCGCCGGACGAGCGCCCCGGCCGGTAAGAGCGCCCCGGCCGGTAAGAGCGCCGCGGCGGAACGGCGCCTGTCCGACCCCCTCCGGGCGGACAGGCGCCTTTTCTTTTTTCCGGGCGGGCTTGCGCAGGCGGCGGGAAACATGGTATAATACGGTCGAACCGATCTTTCTTCACGAAAGGATGCGACCTCTCCATGACCGATTGGGATCTGATGCGCACGCGCCACAGCGTCCGCCAATATCTGGACCTTCCCCTGCCGCCCGAGGCGCTGGAAGAGCTGACCGCCCTGGTCGGCGAATGCAACCGGGCCGGCGGGCTCCACATCCAGCTGGTGCAGAACGAGGAAAAGGCATTCTCCGGCCTGATCGCCCGATACGGGCGCTTTTCGGGCGTTCGGAACTATTTCGCCCTCGTCGGGAAAAAAGGCCCTTCGCTGGAGGAAAAATGCGGGTATTACGGCGAAAAGCTGGTCCTGCGCGCCCAGGCGCTGGGGCTCAATACCTGTTGGGTCGCCGGCAGCTATTCCCGCGTGCCCGACGCGTACGAGATCGCCGACGGGGAAAAACTGGTGGCCGTCATCGCCGTTGGCATTGGCGCGGCCTCCGGCCGGCCGCACCGGTCCAAGGCCCCCGCCGCCGTCAGCAACGTGAGCGACGACTCGCCCGAATGGTTCCGCCGCGGCGTCGAGGCGGCGCTTTTGGCCCCCACGGCCATGAACCAGCAGAACTTCCGCTTCACCTTCGACGGGGAAAAGCTCCGCGCGGAGGCCGGACTCGGCTTTTACACCAAACTGGACCTCGGCATCGTCAAATACCACTTTGAGCTGGGCGCCGGCAAAGGCCGCGTCCGCTGGCTCTTCCGCTGAAGGGAGGGACCCGCATGGACGCGCTCTTCAGCGGACTCCCCCTGCCCGCCGCCGCCCCGGATCTGGAATATCCCTGCGGCGACGGGGCCGTCATGCTGCTCTACCGCGGCTTTGACCCCGCTTCGTTCGACGCGCTGACCGACGGCTTCCTCGCCGCGGGCTTTGCCCGGACCGACCGGCTCGACCGGCCCGGCACCCGGTGCGCCCTGCTGCGGCGCGGGGGGCTGACGGTCTCACTGGACCTCTGGGAACGCGAGCTCCGGCTGATTGCGGACCCCTTCACCGCTCCGGTGCGCCTGTCGGACCCGTGTCCCGTCACGGACAAGACCACCGTCTGGATGCACGAGGTGGACCACAGCTTCATCGACTGCGGCATGTGCTTCATCCTGCGCTGCTGTGACGGCAGCTTCTTCATCGTGGACAGCGGCCACTTCCTGCAGACCAACGACAACGACCGCATCTACCGCTTTCTGCGCCAGCGCACGCCGGCCGGGCAAAAGGTCCGCATCGCCGGTTGGTTCCTGTCCCACGCCCACTCGGACCACGTCTGCAAGTTCTTCGACTTTCTCCGCTACAACATGGACGACTGCGTGCTGGAGACGGTGTACTGCAACTTTCCCGCCGTCCGCCCCGTCCAGGGCGCCGGCTGGGGCCGCCAGGGCGAATGTCTCTACGCCAGGACCATCGGCGAGCTGTTGGATTCCATGCCGGAGATCCGCCGCGTCAAGCTGCACACGGGCCAGCACTTCGCCGTCCGCGATCTGTCGTTCACCGTGCTCTGCACCCACGAGGACGTGTTCCCCACGGAGAACACGGATTTCAACAACACCACCACGGTCCTGATGATGGAGGCCGCCGGCACGCGTCTGCTGTTCTGCGGCGACGCCTCGGACGCGGAGAGCGACATCATGGTGCCCCGCTGGGGCGAGGACCTGAAATGCGACATCCTTCAGGTGGCCCACCACGGACACCACGGCTGTTCCGCCGCCTTCTACGATCTGACCCGGGCCGACGCGGCGCTGTTCTCCAACACCCAGATCTTTTACGATCTCGATCTCGTCAAGGAAAAGGAGGCCAACGAGACCATCCTGCGCCACGCGCGCGAGGTCCACATCTCCTCCAACGGCACCGTCGGGGCGGACCTGCCCTACGTCTCCTTCACCGCCCTGCCGGACGAGACCTTTGAGGACTTCGACATGATCCGCCGCCTGTGGGGATACGAATACTCCGACGAGCGGAAGGAGGAGCTCTACGCCGCCTATCTCGCCCGGGGCGGGAAGGACAACTTCCCCTTCTACCGCCCGCCCACCCGGCGCAGCCGGTGGATGGATGTCGAGTGAGCCTACGCGCGCCGCGCCTCCCCTCTTTCCCGAACAGACGAAGACCGCCCCGCGCGTTCCGCCGGGGCGGTCTTTTTGCCTTTTTCCCGGTGCGCGCAAAAAGGCCCGCCGGCGCGTTTCCGCGCCGGCGGGCCGGTATCGGTCCGAAGGCTGCGCTTACTTGATCTCCAGCAGCTTTCTCAGCGAGCCGCCGTCGCGGTAGAGCTCGTCCAACAGCACGTGGGCCCAGATGCAGTGACGCGGGCCCTTCTTCTCCACGCCGGAGAAGTGGATCCGGCCGTTCACGCAGAGCTTGGCCACGGCGTACCACGAAAGCGCCTCGTCGCCGCTCACGGCATAGTCGAAGACCCTGGTCTCGCCGGGCGCCAGCTCCACCGGGATGCACCGCGGGCCGATCTCCGTCACGCCGAAGGGGTTGAAGCCCTTTTCCGCGCCCCAGGTCTCGATGGGCGAAGCCAACAGCAGCTCGCCCGACAGACGCTGGTCGGTGTGGTTGCGGACCGTGGCGCGCAGAACGCCGTCGTCATAGGACAGGGCGAACTCCGGATCGAAATAGCCGACCTCGAAGACGTCGCAGAAGGTCTGGCCGCCGTGCCGGGAGATCAGCCGCACGATGCCGCGCGCATCCTCCGCGGGCTTGGTGAAGGTCACCGGGAACACCCTGCACTCGCCGGGCGCCAGATCATAGGCGAAGCGCTCGGCGTCCGCCGTCCAGCCGTCGGGCAGCTCCAGCACCGCCTCGCCCGACGCGGACGCGTCGGTGCTGTTGTTGGCCACCGAGACCTCGGTCTCGATGTGCAGGCCGTCCGGCTCCCGCGAGTCGCGGGAGATGACCGCCGCCAGCGACAGGAAGCCCATGGCCATGGAGCCGAGATCGTGCTCCCACGTGCGGACGTAGGTCGGCTCGACGGGCTCGCGCTCCGCGCCGAGAACGGTCCCGTCGGGCGCTTCGGCGGCCTCGGGGGACAGCCGCAGGGTCACGATCTCGTGGGGACCGTGGGCCACCGTGACCGACGTGTCGGTAAAGTCCGCCGGGGCGCCGCCCTCCTCCAGCAGGTCCGTCCGGACCGCGCCGCCGAGCTTGAACGCGGACAGGATCTTCGTCTCGCCCGCCAGCCCGTCCGGCTCGAAGAAGCGGACGGTGACGCCGCGCTCGGCGATGCCGCCGACGGTCTTCATGGAGGCCATGGGCGCGCCGCCGGCCTTGACGGCGGTGACGATGCCGCTGCCCTCGGCGCGGAAGAAGCTCATCTTCGGCGCAAGCCGCGGCGAAATGTCGCGGGCCTCGGGCGAAACGGCGAACAGCGGGTCGTTCAGCTCGTAGGCGCGTCGATAGAGCTGCGCCTCGCGATAGCTGGCCCGGTGGGGATAGAGGCTGTAGCGGAAGACGTGGCTCTTCCGCTCCGGCACCAGCTTGGCCCCGCAGTTAGTCTTTCCGATGTTGCCGTAGAACTCGGCGGTGTGGAAGAGCATCAGGTTCAGCATGCCGCCGTGCTCCACGCTGCAGGCGATGTTGCCCGTGTTCAGCAGGGCCACGCCGTAGTCGTCGGCCGGGCCCGGATCCTCTGCCAGAACGGCGTCCAGATCCACAAAGCGCCCGCCAGCGCACTGGGCGCCGACGCCGGCGGCGAACTCCGCCAGCCCCTCGGCTGAGGCGGCCAGCACCAGGAACACGTCGACGGGCTTGTTCCACAGGTTGTCGCGGTCCCGGGTGAACAGCACGGCCCAGCCGTTCCGGGCGATCCGCGCCTCGAGCTCGGCCCGCCGGGCCGGCTTCAGCCCGTTCAGAAGGGTCTCTGCGTAGAGGTTCCCGTCGCCCGAGACGGCCAGCACGAAGCGGGTGTCTCCGGTCAGATCCTCGTTGAAGTGGATGATCTGGGACCCCTCGCACCCCTGTTTCCCGTCGGGGAACACGGTGACGGGCACCGCCTTTTTGGTCAGCGCCACCAGAAGCTTCTCCACCGTCTTCTCCGGCATGACGCCCTCGCGGCGGATGATCTGGGTCATGCCCAGGTTGACGGCGCTCTTTCCGCCGCCGAAGCGGACGGTGACGCTGGGACCGTAATCCATCCACTGGTTGGCCGCATAGACCGCGCAGTGGGAGAACATGGCGTACTGGTGGGTCCGGAAGTCGAGGCTCTTGAGGCTCTCGTTCCGCACCTGCGGCGCGAAGCGGTCGTCGAACACGGGCCGCGCGCCCTTGAGCGCCGTGGGGAAGGTGACGCAGAACAGGTCGTCCTCGTCCCGATAGTCGTCGCAGCGGGTGACGAAATCGATGCGCCGGGACCCGGCGTTCAGGACGATCTCCTGCGTGACCGGCGTCACGGTGCCCAGATCGTACCGGACGGTGAGCTTCTGGCGGTCCGCGCCGATCTCGCGCTCCACGGAAGCCTCATACCGCCCGCTCTCCAGCCGCGCGCCGGTGGTATAGAACTCGTGCTGGGTCTCCATGCGGTCGTGGACCTCCCGCAGGGCGACGATCCGGTTGGCCGGACCGTCTCCCGCGGCGTCGACCAGCTCCCGCCCCTCGCTCTTGTCGTAGATCGAGATCAGGCCGCCGCCCCGGGCCGGATCGGCCTCGATGCGGAAATACTCGTTTTCGATGACGGTCCCGCCGTCGCGGCGGGAGCCGATCCCGCCGGAGAGCGCCAGTCCGCCGGGCAGGCCCAGCTTTTCCTCCGCGCGCAGCGTGCAGACGGTATAGCCCATGGCCGGTGCGCTGCAGACGAAGCGGATCGCCGCGGCGAAGCCGCCGTCCTTCTCCTCACAGGAGACCACGGCGAACCGCACCGGCGTGCCGTCGCTGTCCCGCAGCGTATAGCGCTCGGGCCGCTCCGGCAGGAGGACTCTGGCCTCCACCGGCTCGCGGCGCTCCCACGCGTGCGGGTTGAAGACTACCACGGGCACGCTGCCGTCGGCCGCCGCGGCGCCCGCGGCGATATAGCCCGCAGCCCGGGCCAGCACGTCGGCCGCCAGCTCGACGGCCTCGCGGTATTCGATCATCAGGTCCACGAAGGAGACCTCGTTGTTGGTGCCGGTGATCGAGTCGTGGTGCTGGCCGCAGAGCAGCTGGCGCCACGCCTTGTCCAGCGCCTTTTCCGGATACTCGGCGCCCAGCAGGGCCGCCGCCGCCGCAAACTTCTCCGCCGAGACCAGCAGGTTCTCCGCCAGACGGTTGGCCTGTTTGAACTCCGCCCGGGTCAGCGAGACGCCCGCGTGGTACAGGGACATATCGCGGCTGGTCAGCGGGAACGGCGTGTCGCCGCCGGCGGCGGTGATGCGCGTCTCCTCGGCCTCCAGCCCCACGCGAAGCTCCGACGGAACGGCGAAGCGGGCTTTGGGCGTCGTCTCGTCCATCCAGGACAGGTCGCCGTCCACTGGGAAGCCCGGTACGGGACCAATCACCGTCCCGCTCCCCTCGCCGACATGCAGGCCGAGCTTCGCGGCATAGTCGATGCCGATGCCGCCGCGGCGGTGGATCATGGAAGTGCCGTCGGGGGAAACGTGGCGGAAGGCCGGCTTGAAGCCGAAGATGTGCTTGCCCCACGAGACCCCGCCGCAGCCGCCTTTGGCAGTGAGCTGGGACATCTGGTTGAAGTGGCCGAACACGTCGCCGGGGCTGTAGACGTCGCAGATGCGGCCCATGACGTCCCGGTGGTACAACTGGCCGTAGAGCAGATTGCGCACCACGCCCTCGGCGGACGAGGTCAGCTCGTTGGGCTGGTTGTAGAAGCAGTCCGCCTCGGCGTTGCCCTCCTCGAACATCTGCTTGAGAAATGCCCTGTCCTTGGGGTAAATACTGTAATATGGATGCAGATAGTCCAGTTCGGAGATGATGGCCTTGAACCGGCGGTCCCGCCGCATCTCGCCCAGGATCTCGCGCAGGATGTAGATGGCGCCCATGGCGTAGACGCGCTGCTCCTGGTGATACGTCGTATCGAAGTGGAAGCTGGTCATGACCAGCTCTTCCCCCTCGAAGGCGGGCGGCTGGATGGTTGCCGTGCGGAAGACGGCTTCAGCCGGCTCGGCACCCGCGGCGGTGACCCGCACCCCGGCGGTCTCTTCCTCGCCGGTGGCTTTCAGTTCCGCACGGATTAGGCGGGTCTTGCCCGCCTTCATGGCGCCGACCGGATAATCGCGCCCGTCCACGGTGATGACGCCGCTCTCCACGTCGCCGTAGGCCGCCGCCCAGCAGGGGAAAATCTCGACGGGAACGCCGTCCCGTCTGGCGAAGACCGCCGTGCGGGACGGATACGTCAGCCCCAGCCCGCCGGAACAGGCCGCCGCGGGCCAGATGGCGCAGTTCGAGATAGACTGGTCGATGGCATCGCAGATATAGCCGGGCCGGACCTTGAACAGCAGCAGGTTCAGCCCGTCTCGGAAGATGACCGGCACGGAGCGCCCCATGTTGGTCACGCCTTTGACCCGGCCGAAGGGCTCGTCGGCTATCTTTTCGCCGTTGAGAAACAGTTGGCCGCCGGATGTCTCATAGCAGATCACGGCGCGCTTTTCCCCTTCGCAGCGGACGTAGACCGCCGCGTAGAAGATGCAGTTCCGTTGTTCGGTCAGGAACAGCGCTTCGTCGCAGGCAGTGTCGCTGTCGTCCGGCTCGAAGCGTAGGCAGCCCCACTTGTTCCAGCCCTTGCGCCAAACGTGCTCGCTCCCACCCAGCCAGTCGCTTTTGCACGTCAGCCCCAGATAGGGCGCCACGCCGTGCTCGCCGCCGCAGTGGATCAGATAGTCCGGCTTCAGGATCAGATCCCGCCTGTAGAGATATTCGGTCTCAAAGGCCCCGCCCGTCTCCATGACGAAGGGCCCCAGGACCATCCAGTCTTCGTTCCGGAACTTCTCCGGATGCCCCTCCCGGGCCGCGGCTTCCAGCTTTGAAAAATCGACCTCGCTGACCGGACCGCCGAGCTTTTCCTCATACATGGTCTTCGTTTCCTTTCCTTTTTTTCAATTTGCCTATGTGACAGCCGCTTTCGCGGCAGATCAGACCCTTGGGCTCCGTCACGGCGCCGCCGCGCCCCCGGCGCCGGCCATGACGATCTTCGTTTCGAAATAGGTCCCCTCCCGGTCGTCGTACCTGTTCTCGTCCCGGTAGACCCGCAGGAGCGCCGTGTCGCCCGCCGTGTGCTTCGCGGCCAGACGGGTATAGGCCAGAATGTCCGTGAGCCGGACGCCGTCCATCCCGGTGATCACGTCTCCGGCCCGAAGGCCGGCCTTCTCCGCGCCGGAACCGACCGGCACGCCGGTGACGAACAGACCCACCGGAAGGCCGTTGGCCGCGGCCATGCGCTCGCCCATAAAGAACGCGTTCAGCCCCAGATTGGCCGTTCCGCCGGTCTCGGTGGACCCGGTCCCCGCGCCGGAGGCGGCCGCCACCAGCGCCTCGATCACCGTCTTGGCCGTGTTCATAGGAACGGCGCCGCCGAACGAGGCGCCCTCGCTCACGGCGGACGACACGATGCCGACCACCTGGCCGTAGACGTTGACCAGCGGGGCCCCGGCGAACTCCGCCGTCAGCCGGGCGTCGGTCTGGATCACCGACAGGGTCCGGTCGCCCCGGACCACGTTCCGCCGCACGGCGGAGACGATCCCGGACGAAGCCATGGGCGTCAGCCCCATCTCATAGGGCACTCCCACGGCCACCACCGCGTCTCCCGTCCGCACCACGTTCGAATTCCCGAAAACGGCGCTTTTCAGCCCGCTCTCCTCCACCTTCAGCACGGCGATGTCCGTGCCCGTGTCCATGCCCACCAGCGCCGCGGCGCGGCGGCGTCCGTCCGGCAGCACGACGATCAGTCCGTCGGACCAGCGCACGGCCTCCGCCGTGGTGACGATGAAGCCGTTCTCCGTCAGGATCACGCCCGACGCCGCCGAGCTGCCCGTCAGGCCGTTGTTCAGCACGGCCACCACCGACGGGGACAGGCGGTCGGCGATCTCGCCGGCGGTCATCAGACCGGCGCTTTTCACCGGGCTGGTCTCGACGGCCGGCGGATCGTGGATGTCGATGTCCAGCGAGCTGTCCGGGACCACCGGCTCGCTCTCGACGGCCAGCCGAAAGGGGTCCGACCCGCTCTGTCCGCCGAACCCGAAGCCCATTTTCCCGTTCCGGCGCACCAGCGCGCCCGTCATGATCAGCCCCAGCCAGACGGCGATCAGCAGCAGCAGCGCCGCGGCCACCGCCGAGAGCACGACGATGTCCCGCCGTCCCCGCGGCGGTCTGCCGCCGGAGACGGCCTGCTGTTCGCCGCGGACGCCGGGCGCGTCACGCCCGAAGGTCAGCGTGTCATAGTCCGGAACGACGGGGTATCTCTTTTCCCGGTTCTCAAGTTCTTCCGTCATGCTTCCGCCCCCGTTCTGCGGGGCTCCGCTTCCGCGGGCGCCAGGGTAAAGGTGAAGCGCACCCACTCGCCGCAGCTGCTCTCCGTGGTGATGTCCTGTTTCAGATTGCGCAGGATGGACTTGACCAGGTACAGGCCCAGGCCCGTGCTCTGCTTGTCCAGCCCGCGGGAGCGGTCCGCCTTGTAAAAACGGTCGAAGATATAGGGGATGTCCTCCTCGCGGATGCCCGCGCCCGTGTTGAAGACCGTGACGTACACCTTCTCCGGCCGCCGGCCCACGGTCACCGCCAGATGGCCGCCCTGTACGTTGTATTTCACCGCGTTGTCCACCAGATTGGAGACCACCTGGGTCAGCGCGTCGTTGTCGCCCATCACGAAGACCCGGTCCTCAGGGAAATTGACCTCGACGCTGAGCTCCTTCTCCTCGATGGTCTGCTCCATGCCCACCAGGACCGAGCTGATCACCGAGCAGATGTCCACCGCCGTCACGTTCAGGTCCCGGGCGCCGGACTGCATCCGCGTGGCCAGCAGCAGCCGCGTCACCATCCGGGACAGCCGGTGCGTCTCGTCGGAGACGATGGCCAGATAGTGCTCCCTGCGGTCGGGCGGGATAGTCCCGTCCAGGATCCCGTCCACAAAGCCCGCGATGGTGGTCATGGGAGTCTTCAGCTCGTGAGACACGTTGGCCACGAACTCGCTGCGGACCTGTTCCAGCCGCTCCATGGACTCGGCCATATAGTTGAAGGATTGGGCCAGATCCGCGATCTCGTCGCTGCCGCGCACGCGCACGCGCGCGGAAAAGTCTCCCCGGGCGATCTTTTTGGCCGCCGCCGACATGGAGCGCAGAGGCTCGGCCATCCGCTGGGCGAAAAAGTAGAACAGCGCGAAGCTGAGCATCAGCACCAGAAGCGTGATATAAGAGATGGTCCGCGTAAAGCTGCGGAACAGCTCCGGAAGGTTCTCCGGCGGGGCCGAAACGATGACTGCGGCCCGGACGTTCCCGGCGGCGTCCTCCACCGGCAGGATCACGGAGACCAGCTCGTTGACGTACCACCCGCCCAGGGTGCCGACCTCGTGGACCACCGTCTTGCCCGACAGCTTTTCCACGATCTCCGCCGGCAGGGTGCCGCGGTCGGTCCGGGCGCCCTCGGCGCTGGCCGAGATCAGCACCGCGCCGTCCACGTCGGCGATCATGATACAGGTGTCGTTGATGGCCGCCTGCGACGTCAGCACCTCGCCCAGCGCCGTGGTGTCCAGCCGGTAGGACTCGGTGATCCACGTCAGCGCCATGTACGAGATCCCCAGGGCGTTGTGCTCCAGCGTTTTGAACTGGCTGTCCACCGTGTAGATATACATCTGTCCCAGCAGCAGCGCGATGAACACCGCGATGCAGATCAGCGTGGTCAGCGCGGTGATCAAGAAATTGCGCAGAGCGATCCTGTTCATCGGTCGAGATCCTTTCGGAAAAAGACGGTCTACCGGTTCTGAAGCTCGAATTTATAGCCGACGCCCCAGACGGTCTTCAGCGTCCACTTGTCGCTGACGTTCTTCAGCTTTTCCCGCAGGCGCTTGACGTGGACGTCCACGGTCCGGGTGTCGCCGAAGTATTCGAAGCCCCACACCTGGTCCAGCAGCTGGTCCCGGGTATAGACGCGGTTGGCGTTTTTGGCCAGGAAGAACAGCAGCTCGATCTCCTTGGGCGGGATATCCATGGGCGTGCCGTCCACGATGAGCTGATACGAATCCATGTTGATGACCAGCTTGTCCAGCACGATGCAGTTCTCGTTGGCCGTCTGGCTGTCCGCCGGCATATAGCGGCGCAGCACCGCGTTGACGCGGGCGACGACCTCCGGCATCTCAAAGGGCTTGACGATATAGTCGTCCGCCCCCAGCTCCAGCCCGGTGACCTTGTCCGCCGTCTCGCCCCGGGCGGTCAGCATGATGACGGGAACGTTCGACTCCTTGCGGATGCTGTGGCAGACCTCCCACCCGTCCAGCCCCGGCATCATGATGTCCAGCAGCACGATGTCCGGCTTGACAATGCGGAACTTGACCAGCGCCTCGCCCCCGTTGGAGGCAGTCTCCACCTCGAAACCCTCTTTCGTCATATACAGCCGAAGCAGCTCCAGGATGTTGCCGTCGTCCTCTGCGATGAGCATCTTCCGTTTTTCCATCGTTCTCCTCCTCCGTTTCCCGGGGATCGTCCACCGGTTCCCTATGTGTAGTATAAGGCGCTTTCCCGCCGGTTTCCTAAACTCTTTGTAAATTTCCGCGGTCCCGGGGGTCAGACCGTGCCCCGCCGCTGGCGGACGGTCTTCACCGCGGCCTCGGCCTTTCGGCGCGGCAGGATCAGCTCGCGGCCGCAGCCGGCGCACTTCAGGCGCAGGTCCATCCCCACGCGCATCACTTCCCACGAGCGCGACCCGCAGGGATGCGCTTTTTTCATTTCCAGAACGTCGCCCACGGCAAGATCCATTTTTTACCGTTCCCTTCCGCCCGCAAGATCCGCCCCGCCGCTGCAGAAACTACGGGCGGGACCGCCGACTTATTTTCGACAATCGAGGTGTTGAAGCATGCTGACCGAGATCTCTGCGGCGTTTCAGACGCCCGACGAGGCCGACGCCGCGCTGGGGCGGATCGGCCGTCTCGGGCTCGCCTATTCCGCGCCGCGCGTCTCCGACGCGCGTCCCCGCGACGACGGGACGGACGACGTGCGCCTGGGGCGCTATAAATCCCTGTTTTCCGAAAAAAGCCCCGGCCCGCGTCTTTCCGACGGCGCCGCCCCCATGGCGCGGCTCACGCTGGTGGCCGACCGGCGGGACGTGACGGCGATCCGCCGCGCGCTGCGCAACAGCCGCGCCTGTGAGATCAGCGTCCGCACGCGCCTGTCCTGAGGCCCTTACAGCTCGAAGACGTCCCCGTCCCGGGCCAGCTCGCAGCGGAACGGCACGGCGCGCGCCAGCGCGCCGAAGCGGTCCGCGTTCCGGCGCGGGTTGATGTGGTTGACGATCAAAAGGCCCGTGTCCAGCCCGGCCAGCTTTTCCGCCGAAGCGTCCAGATCGTTGTGGGCCGCCTCGATCACCACCGCGTCCCACCGCTCCAGCGCGGCGTGGGCCATGAACTCGTCCAGCGGGCCGCTGACGTCGCCGGAAAAGAGGATCCGCCGCCCCCCGGCCGTGACGGCGAAGGAGTACGCCGGGCGCGCGCCCTTGAGATGGTCGCTGGGCCGCGCCTCCAGCGCGAAGCCCTTGCGGCAGTACACCTGTCCCGGACCGTAGGCGTAAAGGCTCAGCGGGCGGCGCAGGCCGCCGCCGACCACCTCGACCCAGCGCAGGAGCGCCTCGACCCCCGCCCGCTCGGGCAGATAGATCTCCGGATCATAGTCCGGCTTGCAGAAATAGTTGAGATAGTCCGTGAACTCGGCCAGACCGTTGGCGTGGTCGCCGTGGAGATGCGTCACGAAGCAGGCCCGGATCGTCTGGACGGGGATCCCTGCCCGGCGGCACAGCGACACCGGCGGCGCGCCCGCGTCGATCATATACCGCGTTTCGCCCGTCTCGACCAGCGCGCACGAACAGAACCGGTCCGGCTCGGGAAGTCCGTGGCTCGTCCCCAAAAAGCGCAGCGTCACCTTCGGATCCTCGTTCGGCATGAGATCCGCCTCCCTTTTTTCGTCTTCCGGCAGGATGCCGTTTTGATTATACCATCCCCCGCCCTCTTTTTCAAGCGCGTCCGTCCGGAGGCGGCTTTTTTTTGCGTGAAATCCTCTTTTCCCTTGCTTTTTTCCCGCCGACCTGCTATGATATGCCTGTGGAGAGACGCGCCCGCGCGGCGCGCTCCGCCTTGATCTTTTTTGCCGGGAGAGCGTTTATG
This sequence comes from Clostridiales bacterium, assembly GCA_016285815.1. GTDB lineage: Bacteria > Bacillota > Clostridia > Oscillospirales > QAMX01 > SIG499. The sequence goes on along the minus strand of JAEERN010000023.1, from coordinate 3,304 downwards.
AAACCGTTCCGTTCCGCCGTCATCGGCTGCGGCGTCATTTCCAAAAACCACATCAGCGCACTGCAGAACAGCGAGGCCGCCCAGCTGGCCGCCGTCTGCGATATCGATCCCGAGCGGGCCGCCGCCGCGGGCGAACGCGCCGGCGTTCCCTTCTACACGGACTATCGCCGGATGATCGAGAAGGAGCAGCTGGACGCGGTGCACGTCTGTCTGCCCCACTGTCTCCACGCCGAAGCCGCCGTCTGGGCCATGGAGCACGGTCTCTGGGCCCTCAGCGAGAAGCCCATGGACGCCTCGCTCACCGCGGCCCGCCGCATGGCGGAGGTCTCCGAGCGGACCGGCATGCGCCTCGGCGTCATCTTCCAGAACCGCTACAACCCGGGCAGCGTCATGGCCCGGGAGCTGATCCTCTCCGGCCGGGCCGGAAAGGTGATCTCCCTGAACGGCGTGGTCTGCTGGCACCGGGACGACCCCTATTACCGCCAGGCCTGGCGCGCGGCCTATGCCACCGCCGGCGGCGGCGTGCTGATCAACCAGGCCATCCACACGCTGGATCTGATCCGCTGGCTGTCCTGCTCGGAGGTCGTCTCCGTCCGCGCCACCGCCTCGCACCACGGGCCCACCCACGCCGAGGTGGAAGACACCGCCGAGGGCTTCCTGACCTTCGCCTCCGGCGCCACGGGGCTGTTCTGGTTCACCATCAACGACAGTCTGGACCGCGAAGTCGAGGTCACCGTCCGCTGTGAAAACTGCGAGATCCGCCTGGTGGGCTCTGCGGCCACCGCCGTGTTCTCCGACGGGACCGTCCTCGAAAGCGGCCGCGACACCCGCCCCAGCGTCAGCGCCAAGGCCTGTTACGGCAACAGCCACAGCATCCAGATCGAAGAGTTCTACACCGACCCGGACGGCGCCCGGGTGCGGGAGGGCGTCGCCCAGGCGCTGAAGACCCAGGAGCTTCTGGCCGAGATCTTCCGCTCTGCCGCCCGCTTCAACCCCGCCGTCCCCGAAATGAGGTGATCTCCGTGTTCGACAAGATCGCCGTGATCCCCAACACCACCAAGGATCTGTCCGGAGAGGCCGCCCGCGGCCTCTTTTCCCGCCTGCGCGCCGGCTGCGGCGCCGTGGCGCTGCCCGCCGGGGCGCGGCCGTTTTTGCCCTATCTCTCCGAGGCGGACGTTCTTTTCGCCCCCGACGACGCGGCGCTGTTCGACGGCGCCGGGCTCATCGTCGTGCTGGGGGGGGACGGCTCGGTCATCGACGCGGCGCGCCGCGCGGCGCGCTTCGGCATCCCCATGACCGGCGTCAACTTCGGGACCGTGGGCTATCTGTCCGAGATCGAGATCGGCGAGACCGAATTGGTGGACAAAGTGCTCGACGGCGACTTTGCCGTGGAGGACCGGGTCATGCTGGACGTGCGCGTGGAAAGCGAAACGGGCGTCCGGGTCCTGACGGCCCTCAACGAGGCGGCGCTGACCAACGGCCCCATCACCCGGCTCATGGACGTCGAGCTGCGCTGTGACGGCGTCACCGCCGAATTCTGCCGGGCCAACGGCCTCGTCATCGCCACGCCGACGGGCTCCACCGGCTATTCCCTGTCCGCCGGCGGGCCCGTTCTGGACCCCCGTCTGGACTGCTTCTGCATCACGCCGGTCTGCTCGCACCTGCTCCGGAACCGCCCCTTCATCCTGAACGGCGGCTCGGTGCTGGAGCTGCGCGGCATCCGCTGTGACGGGAACACCGTCTATCTCTCCGCCGACGGCCGCGACGTGGTGGAGCTGGGCCACGGCGAGACCGTCCGCATCCGCCGCTCGCCCACCGTCACGCGGCTGCTCCGCGTCAAGCGCGACGGGTTCCTCGGCGTTCTGAACCGCAAGATGTGGGCGCAGAAATAGCCGGCGTTTTTTTCCATTTCGCTTGTTCACTTTACCGCTTTACAAAGCTAAAGTGCAGTGCTATAATAGACCGACGATCGATCCTTATTTTGCATCAAGCTCCTTTTGCGAGCGTTTTTCGGAGGCATCCCGACATGTTCAGGATCATTGAAAAAGAGCGGCTCAACCCGACCGTGACGCGCATGGTCGTGTCCGCTCCCCGCATCGCCGCCAAGGCGGAGCCGGGCCAGTTCATCATCCTTCGCGCGTCTGAGGACGGCGAGCGGATCCCCCTCACCATCGCGGATTTCGACCGCGTCCGCGGAACGGTGACCATCATCTATCAGATCGTCGGCGCCACCACCATGCTGCTGGACGCGCTGGAGCCCGGCGACGACATTCCCGATTTCACCGGCCCGCTGGGCCGTCCCACCGAGACCGGCGGGCTGCGGCGCGTGGCCGTCATCGGCGGCGGCGTCGGCTGCGCCATCGCCTACCCCGTGGCCAAAAAGCTGCACGAGGCGGGCGCGACGGTCCACACCGTGGCCGGCTTCCGCACCAGAGATCTGGTCATCCTCGAGCGCGAGTTCGAGGCGGTCAGCGACGTGATGAAAAAAATGAGCGACGACGGCACCTGGGGCGAAAAGGGCCTGGTGACCGCCGCGCTGAAGTCCCTGCTGGACGCGGGCGAGACCTATGACGAGGTCATCGCCATCGGTCCGGTCATCATGATGAAATTCGTCTGCGCGCTGACCAAAGAGTACGGCGTACATACCGTCGTCAGCATGAACCCCATCATGATCGATGGGACGGGCATGTGCGGCGGCTGCCGGCTGACCGTGGGCGGCAAGACCGTGTTCGCCTGTGTGGACGGTCCCGACTTCGACGGCCATCTGGTGGACTTCGACGAGGCCATGCGCCGCGGGGCCATGTACCGCCCCGCCGAGGCGGCGGCCCGGGAAGCGGCCTGTCGCCTTCTGGCGGGAAACTGACGGGGAAAGGACGGAACCGACCATGCCGAACATGAGCAAGACCAAGAACCCGATGCCCCAACAGGAGGCCTCGGTCCGCAAAAACAATTTCGACGAGGTGGCGCTGGGCTATACGGCCGAGCTGGCCGTGTCCGAGGCCCAGCGGTGCCTGAACTGTCCCAAAAAGCCGTGTGTGGAGCACTGTCCCGTGCACATCGACATCCCGGCCTTTCTCGCCCGCGCCGCCGCGGGCGACTTCGAGGCCTCTTACGCCGTGATCTCCGCTTCGTCCGGGTTGCCCGCCGTCTGCGGCCGCGTCTGCCCCCAGGAGACCCAGTGCGAATCCGTCTGCACCCGCGGCGTCAAGGGCGAAGCCGTGGCCATCGGCCGCGTCGAGCGCTTCGTGGCGGACCGCCACAACGCCTCGGACGCCGCCGCCCCGGCGCGCCCTGCGTCCAACGG
>JAEERN010000135.1 GCA_016285815.1 Clostridiales bacterium | reverse complement strand
TCGGCCCGCGGCGTCGGAGTGCGCGTCGCCTATCCCGGCGTCACCGGGTACGTCTGCGACGCGGTCACCGCCGCGGCGGGGCCGGCGGCCAATCTGACCGCCGGGGCGGCGCTGGCCGCAGCGGCGGGCGGGAACCGCACGCTGCTGACGCTGGCCGGTACGAATCTGGTGCTGGGCCTGTTCAATCTGATCCCCGCCGACGGATTCGACGGGGGAACGGTCGTCGCCGCGGGCCTGAAACGTTTTTTGCCGCTGGAAACGGCGGAAAAGCTCTGCCGGATCCTCGGCTGGGTCAGCGCCGCCGGGATCCTGGGGGCGGGCGTCTGGCTCTGGTGGGCCACGGGCAACGTCAGCCTGATCGTGTTCGGCGCGCTGACCGCCCTCGGGGCCCCGCGAAGGTCTTCGGGGCGGCACCGGGGGAAAGGTCTGGTTGAAACGGCGGAAAAGAAGTGATATAATAAGAGCGATCCTGAAGAGAAGGCGTGAGGGAAGACCGCATGGACAGAAAGCTGAAAAAGATCCTGGCGGAGGTGGAAAAGCCCGGCCGCTATGTGGGCGGGGAGTTCGGCGGCCTTGCCGCCGGGGGCGAAGACGCGGAGGTGCGCGTGGCCTTTTGCTTCCCGGATACCTATGAGATCGGCATGTCCGGCATCGGCATGAAGATCCTGGTGGGGGTGCTGAACCGGCTGGACTGGTGCCGCTGTGAGCGGGCCTTTTGTCCGTGGCCGGACATGGCGGACGCCATGCGGGCCAACGGCGTGCCGCTGGGCACGCTGGAGAGCGGCGTCCGGCTTGCCGACTTCGACATCGTCGCCTTCACGCTGCAGTACGAGATGTGCTATACCAACGTGCTGGAGATGCTTGATCTGGGCGGGATCCCCCTGCGCAGCGCGGACCGCGGCGAGCGGGACCCGCTGGTCATCTGCGGCGGACCGTGCGCCTACAATCTGGAGCCCATGGCGGACTTTTTCGATCTGGCATCCATCGGAGAGGGCGAGGACATGATCCCCGAACTGGTGACGCTGTACCGGGACTTTCGCGGCCGGCCGAAGGGCGAGTTCCTGCGGGCCGCGGCCCGCGGGATCGGCGGGTGCTACGTTCCGTCGCTGTACACGCCGTCGTACCGCGGGGACGGGACCCTGGCCGCCTTTACGCCGGAAGAGGGGATCCCCGCCACGGTGACCAAGCGCATCGTGGACGATCTGAACACGTCTTACTATCCCACGGAGACGCCCATCGCCTCCGGCGAGGTGGTCCAGGACCGCGACTGCATCGAGCTGTTCCGCGGCTGTGTCCGCGGGTGCCGCTTCTGCCAGGCGGGGCACACGTTCCGACCCATCCGCCAGAAGCGTCCGGAGACCCTGGCGGCCCAGGCCTTCGCCTGTCTGGCCCATTCCGGCGCGGGCGAGCTGGCCCTGTCCAGCCTGTCCACCAGCGACTATTCGGCCCTTCCCGAGCTGTGCGACATGCTGCTGCCCAAGCTGGAGCGCGAGAAGATCAACCTGTCCGTGCCGTCTCTGCGGGCCGACAACTTTTCCACCGAGCTGACCCGCCGCATCAGCGGCGTCCGGAAGAGCAGCATCACCTTCGCCCCGGAGGCGGGGACCCAGCGCCTGCGGGACGTCATCAACAAAAACCTGAGCGAAGAGGACCTGCTGAACGCCTGCCGCGCCCTGTTCGAAAGCGGCTGGTCCCGGGTCAAGCTCTATTTCATGCTGGGCCTGCCGACCGAGACGGACGAGGACATCGAGGGCATCGCCGAGCTGGCGGACAGCGTGGTGCACCTGTGGCGCACCTGTGAGCGGGACCGCAGCGGTTCGAAGCAGCTTTCCATCAACCTGTCCACGTCGCTGTTCATCCCCAAGCCCTTCACGCCGTTCCAGTGGGAGCGGATGTGCACGCCGGCGGAGCTGGAGGCCAAGGTGGCCGTTCTGAAGAAAAAGCTGAAGGCCAAAGCCGTCAGCTACGCCTATCACGACCCGCAGGTCAGCATGCTGGAGGGCGTGCTGGCCCGGGGCGACCGGAAGCTGTGCGCGCTGATCGAGGCGGCCTGGCGGCGCGGCTGCCGGTTCGACGCCTGGGACGAGCATTTCCGCTTTGAAAAGTGGATGGAGGCCTGCGGCGACTGCGGGATCGATCCGTTCTGGTATCTGCGCGAGCGGGGCGAGGACGAGCTTCTGCCGTGGAGCCACATCGACTGCGGCGTGACCACGGCCTATTTCAAGCGCAGCCGGGCGGACGCCTATCGCGGCGTCATCACGCCGGACTGCCGGAGCGCGCCGGGCGGCTGTTCGGGCTGCGGCGCCAACCGTCTGCTGGGTCGGCCCTGCGAGCTGTCGCTGGACACCGAGGACAAGCCCCTTCCGCCGCCGGAAGAGGCGGAAAAGCCCGCGGGGGAGCCCGTGCCGGTGCGGCTGCGCTTCGAAAAGACCGGGAAGGGCGTCTATATCTCCCATCTGGAGACCATGAAGGCCTTCGCCGTGGCGGCGCGGCGGGCGCGGATCCCGCTGAAGCACTCCGAGGGCTTCAACCCCAAGCCCTATATCTCGCTGGCGCGGCCCCTGTCGCTGGGATACGAGAGCGTCTGCGAGGTGGTGGACGCCGCCGTCTACGGCTTCGACGGCGACACGGCGGCGCTGGCGGACAAGCTGAACGCGGCGCTTCCCGAGGGGATCCGGGTCACCGGCGGCGCGGCGGAGATCGAACCGGCGAAGATCGAGGCCTCCCGCTATCGCATCGCGATCGAGTGCGGCTCTCCGGCGACGGAGGAGACGGCCGAGGCCGTCCGCCGGCTGCTGTCGGGGCGGCTGGAGCTGGAAAAGCGCAGCAAAAAGGGCGTGAAGCTGACCGACGTGACCGACAGCATCTACATGGTCTCGGTCCGGGCGGAGAACGGAGAGCTGACCGTCGAGGCGGTCCTGCGGGACGCGGCGGACGGGTCGCTGAACCCCCGCTATCTGGTGGCCGCGGCGGCGGAGCGGATCCCCGGCGTCGCCCCGGTCTACGCCGAATACCGGCGCGAGGCGTTTTTGAACGCCGCCGAGGCGGAGGCCCTGCGGCGGGAGAAGGAAAGGACGGAATGAGCATGGGCGCGGAACGGGGACAGGACCGGATGACGCTGCGCATCCGGCCGGAGATGACGAAGCGGGTGCTGGACCAGGCCATG
>JAEERN010000022.1 GCA_016285815.1 Clostridiales bacterium | reverse complement strand
ATCACCATTTCCGGGGCCGTCGTTCCCCGGGTTGTTATTTCCCGGAGTATTGCTTCCCGGGCTGCCATTACCGGGATTATCATTTCCCGGTCCGTTTCCTCCCGGACCGTCATTGCCGGGATCATTTACGCCCGGTCCCTGTGCGCGCAGATCCGTGAAGACCAGACTCACCGGGAATTCGAAATGCAGGCCGCAGGCGCCCGCCGCCGCGAACGTGCCGCTGCCGACCGTATAGCCGGCGGAATCCACCGTGCGGCCGCCCAGCGTGATGGCATGACCCGCCTCCAGCGCGCCGTCTTTCCCCGTGATGAAGGACGGGTGGATGGCGTTGGCGCCGGTGTCGGACGGGTCATCCTCGTTATAATAGCCGCGGCCCTGCACGGCGGAGAGACCGTTGCCGAAGACGGAATAGATGTTGCAGCCCCACTTTTCGTCGACGAGGGGCACCGTGACGGACATGCCGGGCACGTAGTCCCGCAGGCTGGCGCCCGCGTCGTTGAAGTGGAACAGCGGGGTGACGGAGAATTCGATCTCTCCGTTCCGCACCGTCAGGTCCTGCGGGCTGCTCTCCGCAAACAGCATCGTGTAATCGCGTCCGCGGTAATTGGCAAACGCGGCCTGCCAGTCCGTACCGCGCTGTCCGTTTTCCACCAGGTCCAGGATCTCCTGCGGCGCGGTCACGCGGAAAACGGCCTCGCTGTTCGCCTGCAGATAGGCGTCCAGGGCCTTGATCTCCCTGTCCTCCACGCGGATCTTGTCATTGCCCGCGTTTCCCACCTTCCAATAGCCGCCGGAATAGTGCCACAGATCCAGCGTCCAGGTGCCGGATACCGTGCCGGCCTGTACGGACGCGCTCCCGGAGGATGCCTGCGGGAGATCCGCCGCGAACGACGGCACGGACCCCGCGGCAAGGCTGGCCGCGACCAGGATTGCGGCCGCGCGGCGGCATAAAAGCTTTATGAACTTCTTCATCGCCGCCACCTACTTCCACTGAAACACCGCTGCGTCGAGCGGGAAGGTGCCGGACAGCTGATATTGTTCGGAAGCCAGTTTGTACTGCACGCTTTTGCTATCGGTTACAAGGTCGTGTTCCGCCAGGGCCAGACTGCTCTCGGACAGGCCGTTTTCCGCCGTGACCGATACGAGAAGGCTCACAGAACCGGCGTTTCCAAGGCCGCCGAAGTCGAACGCGAACTCCGCCTCCCCGGCCTCGCGCAGGTCTTTGCGATAGGTGGGGATCTGCTCCATGCCCTTGCGGCACACCCAGACGTAACCGTCCAGCCCGGTGCCGTTCCGGTCGCAGACCTGCACGTCGATCTTGCCGCCGAACCCAGCCGGCAGCGCCGGCCAACGCAGACGCACCAGATAGTTTCCGCCTTCTTTCACAAAGCGGGCGGACGTTACGACTTCCTGCAGATATCCGCGCACAGCCGGGTCCATGTAGTTCAATACGTCCTCATCGCCGGTGCGGATCAGGGCGTGCGCTTCATCCCTTTCCAGCAGTTCCTCCCGGGACGACGGAACAACTTCCTGTCCTGCAGGCGGATCCTGGGACGCCGGGGCCGTTTCCTCCGGTTCAGGGACATCTTCCGCGGTCCCCTGCTGCAGCACGTCCGCCAGGGCCACCATGGCTGCCGCCGCTTCGGAGCGCTTCAGATAGCCGCCGGGCCGGAAGGTGCCGTCGGGATAACCGGCCAGCACCCCGTAATACGCGCACAGCGCCACCGGGTATTCCCGCGCGTCCGCCGCGGACATATCGGAAAACAGCTTATCCGCGGTGCGGACGCTCTTTCCGCCCAGCCCGGCGTTGCGCAGCAGGCCGGCCATCACGAGGGCCATATCTTCTCTGGGAATGGGTTCGTCGAGGAAGCGCGGCGAGATCTCGTGTCCGGCAAAGACTTCCGAAGCGAGCGCCGCGTCGTAGAATTTGCGGGCCCAATGGGTCCTGTACGGGTCCTGCGCGGCCGTCTCAGCCTGACCCTCCGAAGCCTTCCCCCGCATGGCCATGGCCAGGAATTCTCCGTAGGTCACCTGGCGGGACGGCTGAAAACTGCCGTCCGGATAGCCGGAGACGATCCCCAGGTCGCGGGCCCGCATGGCCTGGGAATAGAACCAGTCCGTCTGACGGACGTCGGGAAACGGACCGGCAGCGTGGGCGGACGCTGAACAGACAAGGATCAGCGCCGCCGTAAGAGATACGATTCTTTTCATCCTTTCTTTGCTCCGCGCAAAAGAAGTTGGCAATATTATACAGGTAATATTTAGCAAACTCAAGCGGTTTTTCCCATGAAAAAGCCTGCGCTCCGCAGAACGCAGGCTCCTTCGAAAGGAATGCTATTCGTCTGGTGT
>JAEERN010000134.1 GCA_016285815.1 Clostridiales bacterium | reverse complement strand
GAGCAGCAGCACGTCCGCAGCGGCAATCTCCGCCGCCGCGGCCTCGACGTCCGCCGCGGACAGCAGGCCGTTGGCGCCGGGGACCACGACGATGCGGTTGTCGCCGGTGACGGCGTCCACCAGGATGGTGGCCGTGCCGGTCTGACAGGACGGGTCCCGGATCACATGGCGCTCGGAGATCCCTTCGGCGGCGAAGTGCCCCGTGACGGCCTCGGCCAGCAGATCCCGGCCCAGACGGCAGACCATGGCGGTCTCCGCCCCGGCCCGGGCCAGCGCGGTGGCCTGGTTCAGGCCCTTGCCGCCGGGACCGATCACCAGCCGCCGCCCCGAAACGGTCTCGCCGTTGACGGGGATCCGGTCGGTATAGACCGTCAGGTCCGCGTTGCAGCTTCCCACGACGACGGCTCTCACGAGGCGCCTCCCGGGAAATAGGTCAGCAGCGCGGTCTGGGGGACGGCGTCTCCCGCGGAGAAGCGGATGGTCCCCGCCGCGCGGTCCAGTTCGAAGGAGGAGCAGCCCCTCAGCGGGGCGAACTCCGTTCCGGTCACGTCCAGCGACGAGGCCCAGACGGCGCCCATGGCGCCGACGCTGAACTGGCTGGGATCGTAGCCGGCCTCGGCGCGCTCGGCGTCGTTGGTGCCGAAATAGGACAGGCCGGCCCCGGCGGTCTCGCCGTTTTCATAGGTGGGGTCGGCGTAATACCACTTTCCGCCCAGCCGCATCACCGTCCAGACGTGGACGGTGGACCGGTCGCGGGACAGGCCGCCGCAGAGGTTGGCGTCCACGCCCACCTGACGCAGCAGATAGGCATAGGCGGCGGCGAAGCTCTCGCTGATGCCGGTGCGTGCGGTGAGCGCGGTATAGGGCGAAACGTCCTCCGCGTTCAGATCGTACCGCACGGAGGAGGAAAAGCTGCGGTAGACGGAGACCGCGGCGGCGAAGTCGCTGTCGCCCTCGTAGACACAGCCCTCGACGAAGCTCGCCGCCGCGGCGCAGAAGCGGCTGTAGGCCGCATCGTGTTCTTCTTTGGAGGCGGAGGTGTAGTAGATGGTGACGGTCTGGGCCTCGGCGTCGAAGGACTCGTAGGTCAGCACGGCGTCCGCGCTGAAATAGGGCATACACGAGGGGATCAGGGTCATCAGCGCCGAAAAGGTCTGCTCGTCGGGGCAGTAGCACTCCGTCTCATAGGCCAGATAGGCGTCCGCCAGGCCGCGCCAGACCGCGAGGAACCCCTCGCCGCAGAGCTGGACCGCGTCGGAGCTGACGTCGTAGGGATCCAGCTCGAAGCGCAGCGGGACGGGGTCCGCCGCGGGACCGGAGGTCTCGCCTGTTCCGTCGGAAGAGCTTTCGCTCTCCGAGACGGGGGGCGTGGTCTCCGTGGTCTCCGGCGCCGGGGTCGTCCCGGAGGTCGCAGGCCCGGTGACCGGTCCGGTGTCCGAAGTCACGGCGGCGGTGTCGGAGGACGGCCCGGACGGAACGCCGGTCTGGGGCGGCAGAGTGATCGGCGCGGTGACCGGGGCGGAGGTGGGCTCGGAGGAGGCGGTGGCCTCGGGCTCCGTCCCGCCGCAGGCGGCCAGCACCGCCGCGGAAAGGGTCAGAAGGGCGGCGAGGGCCGCGAGGTTTCGTCTGATAGACATCGGCATGGCTCCTTTCTCTCAAAGGCGTGGGGCGGGGGATCAGTTTTCGCCGGAGACGCCGGCGCACAGGAAATCGGTCAGGACGGCGCAGAACTCGACGTCGGCCGGGATCGACAGCGGATCGTTGTTTTGAAAGACCAGATGGTCCTCGCCCGGCCGGATCCAGACCCGGGCGGCGGGACAGGCCGCGGCCAGGGCCTCGGTGTCGGAGACCGGGACCACCGGATCGTCGGCCGCGGCCATGAGCAGCACGGGACGGTCCCCCGCGGCGGCGATCTGGACCTCCGGGCGCAGATCCCGCACGGCCTCGACGCCGTAGAGAGCGCGGAGCGAGGCGAGGATCAGCGGCCGGTGCAGGGCGCGCAGAAAGCCCGGAACGCCCATGGCCTCGGCTTTTTCCAGGATGAGGCCGTCGAACGAGGCGTAGGCCGAGACGGCGACCAGCCCGTCCAGCCCGTCGATCCGGCCGAAGGCGTTGACCGCCGCCGCGCCGCCCATGGAAAAGCCCATGACGTACACGTCGGCGCCGCCGGAGGCCTCGTCCAGACAGGCCCAGGCCGCCCGGACGTCCTCCACCTCGTCGTAGCCCATGCCGAGACGGTCGCCGGAGCTTGCGCCGTGGGCGCGGACCTCCAGCAGCAGCGTGGTCACGCCCCGGTCGGCCAGCAGCCCGGCCAGCGGCAGGAAGAGAGACACCGGCGGGCCGTCCACCCCGGTCAGCAGGATCAGAGAGCGCTCCGTGCCGAAAAGATCCGGCGGGGCGTCCGCGTCCCCGGCCGTCTCCGGCCCCGCTCCGGCGGCGGGGACCAGCAGGGCGGAGAGGAGCTCTCCGTCCGAAGTGGTCAGAGAGAGAGGCCGGCAGGGCACGTCCGGTGCTTCGACCGGGCCGTAGTCCACCCGGCGGCAGAGAGCGGCCGGGACCACGGCCAGCGGGGCCAGCCAGAACAGCACGATCGCCGCCGCCGCGGCGGCGGCGATCCAGCGCGCCGCCCGGACGGCCCGGGAGGAGGCTCGCATGGCGTCAGATGCCGATCTCGGCGGCGACGCGGTACATATACGCGTCCAGATCCTTTTTCATGGACAGGGCCTCGGTGATGGGCAGGTGCATGATCTGCGAGTTGCGGTATACCACCACGATGTTGCCGTCGCCCTCCAGCAGACGCAGCACCGCATAGTGGCCCATGCGGCTGGCCATGACGCGGTCTCGGGCAGAGGGGCTTCCTCCGCGCTGGATGTGGCCGATGATGGTGACGCGGGTCTCGAGGCCGGTGCTCTCGCGGATGCGCTCGGCGATCTCGTCGGTCTTGCCGGTGCCTTCGGCGACGATGATCAGGAAATGGTGCTTTCCGTGGTATTTTCCCTCGCGGATCTTTTCCGCGACGTCGGTCTCGAAGTTGAAGGGCTGCTCCGGCGTGATGATGGCCGTCGCGCCCACGGCGAGGCCCACGTAAAGGGCCAGATGGCCCGCGCCGCGGCCCATGACCTCGACCACGGAGCAGCGCTCGTGGGACTGCATGGTGTCGGCCAGCCTGTCGATGCACTCCACGGCGGTGTTGGCCGCCGTGTCGAAGCCGATGGAATAGTGGGAACAGGAGATGTCGTTGTCGATGGTGCCGGGGATGCCGACGGTGGGGATGCCGTGCTCGGCCAGATCCCGGGCCCCGCGGAAGGTGCCGTCGCCGCCGATGGCGATGAGACCGTCGATGCCCTTGTAACGGCAGGTGTCCACGGCGCGCCGCAGGCCCTCGGGCGTGGCGAACTCGGGACAGCGGGCGGTGTAGAGCATGGTGCCTCCCTTGGAGGTGATGCCGTTGACCGAGCGGGCGTTCAGCTCTTCCATGTCCCCGTTGATCAGGCCGTTATAGCCGCGGTAGACGCCGATGGGCGTCACGCCGTACTGGATGCAGGTCCGGACCACGGAGCGGACCGCCGCGTTCATGCCCGGCGCGTCTCCGCCGCTGGTGAGGACGCCGATGCGTCTGGGTTTCTTTTCCGATGTCATATCTTGGAACGCTCCCTTCAGAGAACAGCCGCGCCGCGAGCGACGCGCGATCTACATACTACACTATTCTATATTATACTCTATCCGGCGCGAAACGGCAAGAGCGGAAGAGCGCAAAACCCGGAAAAATGTCGCGCGGAAGGGGAGACGCGCGCCGGAGCGGGACGGGAAGGCGGCGCACGGGCCGTCCGGCGCGGGTCCTTGCCGGACGGCCCCGGTTTTGTTTGGAAAATCGACAAAACCGGCGAATACCGGTCGCCTGCCCTTGCCATTCCCCGCGGGATGTAGTATACTGCAGGCAGGGAAACCATTTTGAGGAAACGGAGTGTGTCAGACCATGAAAAAAGCCCCCAAGATCGTCTTTATCGGGGCGGGAAGCATGTCCTTCGGGACCGCCACCTTCCGCGACATCTTTACCGCGCCGCGGCTGGCGGGGTGCGAGCTGTGGCTGGTGGACATCGACCGCGAGAACCTGGACCGCATGTTCGCGCTGGCCAAGGTGTTCAACGAGGTCACCGGGCACGGCGTCGAGCTGCACGCCACGGAGGACCGCCGCGAGGCTCTGCCCGGCGCGAACTTCATCGTATCCAGCCTGGCCATCGAGCGGTGCGAGCTGTGGCGCCACGATTTCAACGTGCCCAAAAAGTACGGCATCCGCCACTGCCTCGGCGAGAACGGCGGCCCCGGCGCGCTGTACTTCACCATGCGGACGTTGCCGCTGGTGCTGGAGATCTGCGCGGACATCGAAGAGCTTTGCCCGGACGCGTGGTTTTTGAACTTTTCCAACCCGGAATCCCGTCTGGTGCTGGGCGTGAACAAGTACACCAACGTCAAATGCGTCGGCTTCTGCCACGGCATCTACATGGCGCGGCACGACGTCGCCCGCATCCTGGGCAGAGACGCGAAGGACGTGGACGTCATCGGCGGCGGCATGAACCACTTCCAGTGGCTGACGGACGTCCGCGACCCCGCCACGGGCGAGGACCTCTATCCCGCCCTTCGTGCGGCCGAGGCGGCCTATGATCCGGCCTTCCGCCCCTTCACCCGCAAGATGTTCCACGCCTTCGGCCTGTGGCCCACCTGTTCGGACGACCATCTGGGCGAATACATGGCCTATGGCTACGAGGCCGGCGAGCACGGCTATAACTTCGACGGGGACGCCAAGGACCGCGTGATCCAGCGCGAGCGCATCGCGGACATCATCGAGGGCCGCCGTCCGCTGGGCGAGGACTGGCTTCGCCCCTCCGGCGAGCACGCCGTGGACGCCATCGTCTCCATCTGGTACAACGAGCGGCGGCGGCTGCCGGCCTGTATCGTGTACAACCGCGGCGCCATCCCCCAGCTGCCGGAGGACGTGGCCGTCGAGGTCCCCGTGGTGGTGGACGGCGGCGGCGTGCACCGCACCGTGGTGGACGGGCTGCCGGACGGCGTCATCGGTCTGCTGAACCAGCAGGTCTCGGCCCAGCGGCTCAGCGTGCTGGCCGCGGTCAAGGGCTCGAAGGAGCTGGCGCTTCAGGCGCTGCTGTGCGATCCGACCATCAACAGCACCGCCGCGGCGGAGGCCATCAACGACGAGCTGTTCGAGCTGAACCGCGCCTATATCAAGGCGGTGCGCTGAAAACCGGACGGCGAAAAACGCGAAGAAAGGGCCGGTCCCGCGGGACCGGCCCTTTTCGGGCGGGCGCCCCCCGGCGGGGGAGGCGCGCCGCGAAGAAGCGCGCAAAAGAAGGTCCCGGCCGCCCGCGGGACCGGCCGGACCGGCCTGCCGCCGCACAAAGGCGGAGGGGGACGAAAAACGCCGCCGCCGCAAAAAAACGGTTGACAAGGCCGGACGCGTATGCTATAATCTTAGCTACCGGCTGATGGAGAGATGTCCGAGCGGTTTAAGGAGCCGGTCTTGAAAACCGGTGACTCGAAAGAGCCGTGGGTTCGAATCCCACTCTCTCCGCGAAAGACAAAAACGAACAGTTTTGATATAGCGCAACGGATTTGGAGAAGTACCCAAGCGGTTAAGGGGACGGTTTGCTAAACCGTTAGCAGGGTTATCTCTGGCGAGGGTTCGATCCCCTCCTTCTCCGACAGGAAAAGGACTTGCGAAAGCAAGTCCTTTTTCGACGTATTCCACCCATGCGGGCAGGCAGAATCCGG
>JAEERN010000133.1 GCA_016285815.1 Clostridiales bacterium | reverse complement strand
CCTCGATGCCGCGGCGCCGCAGGGCCTCCAGCGCGGCCCGCCGCGAGCGGTTCTCCGCCGCGCAGGCCGCCACGATCTCTTCGGCGAGAGCCCGGTCGTCCAGAAAGCCCAACTCGCGCATCCTGTCCAGGGCGCGGTCCGCCTCGTCCGGCGTGAAGCCCTTGTCGGCCAGCTTGCCTCGCAGCTCCTTCTCCGAACGGGCCCGCCGCCCCAGCGCCAGCGCCGCCGCTTCTTCCGCGGTCAGACCGCCGTGGGCCCGCCACCGGACCAGCGCCTCGTCGTCGATCTCGTCGCCCTCGGCCAGAAGCTTTGCCGCCTCGCCGTCCGCGTCCGCGTAAAAATACCCGCCGTCCGACAGCTCGATCCGAAGCTTTCGCCCGGTCTTCGACGGCTTGATCGACGTCACGGTCCTCACGGCCGTTTACTCCTCAAAGTCCTCGACCAGCACGGCCACCGGCGAGACGGACTTCCCCTCCGGGGCCGCGGGCTTCGCCGCCGGGGCGGCCGCGGCCTTGGCGTTCCCGCCGGAGCGGGCGCTCTGCATGGCGGCGCGGATGTCCTCTTCCAGCTTTTGGGCCACGTCGGGGTTTTCCAGCAGATACTTCTTGGCGTTGTCCTTGCCCTGCCCCAGACGGGTCTCGCCCAGGTTGAACCACGAGCCGCTCTTCTGGACCAGATTGAACTTCACGCCCATGTCGATCAGCTCGCTGGTGCGGCTGATGCCTTCTCCGAACATGATATCGAACTCCACCTGTTTGAACGGCGGAGCGACCTTGTTCTTGACGATCTTGACCTTGACGTGGGAGCCGACGGCCTCGCCGCCCACGGTCAGGGTCTCGGTCTTGCGGATGTCCATGCGGACGCTGGCGTAGAACTTCAGCGCCTTGCCGCCGGTGGTGACCTCCGGGTTGCCGTACATGACGCCGATCTTCTCGCGCAGCTGGTTGATGAAGATGGCGACGGTGTTGGACCGCGAGACCGGCCCGGCCAGCTTGCGCATGGCCTGGGACATCTGCCGCGCCAACGCGCCGACGTAAGCGTCGCCCATGTTGCCCTCGATCTCGTTTTTCGGCGTCAGCGCCGCGACCGAGTCCACCACCAGCACGTCGATGGCGCCGCTGGACACCAGCGCCTCGGCGATGGAAAGCGCCTGTTCGCCGTAGTCCGGCTGGCTGACCAGCAGGTTGTCGATGTCCACGCCCAGCTTTTTGGCGTATTCGGGATCCAGCGCGTGCTCCGCGTCGATGAACGCCGCCTCGCCGCCGCGCTTCTGCGCCTCGGCGATGATGTGCAGCGCCAGCGTCGTCTTGCCCGAGGATTCCGGTCCATAGATCTCCACGATCCGGCCCCGCGGCACGCCGCCGATGCCCAGCGCGTTGTCCAGCGCCAGCGACCCCGTCGGGATGGACGCCACGTTCATGGCGGCGTTGTCGCCCAGCCGCATGACGGTGCCCTTGCCATAGGTTTTCTCAAGCTGTGCCAAGGCTGTTTCCAGCGCTTTTTTCTTCTCCATGTCCGGCTCTCCCCATCGTCAAAAACTTCTTTTTTCCACCCGTTTATTATACAGGAACGCGGTCCGAAAATCAAGCCCCCGCGGATAAAACATTTGTTCTTTTTTCACCTTTCAGCGCGCCTCCTCTGCCCGCAGCACCCCCGCACCCACGCGGCAGGCCCGCTTGTAGCTCTCGACGAGGAACTCCTCCGGCGACAGGCGAAGATACGTCTCGCTCTCCCGCCGGCCGTGGCGCGGTCGGGCGCACAGCTCGAAGGTCAGCGGGCCGTCGAAGCCGCACCGGGCCAGCCGCCGGGCCGCGTCGTCCCAGTCGGCGATCCCATCGAAGGGCAGCAGGTGCAGATCGTCCACGTTGGTGATGGTCCCGCCGAAGTCGCGGATCCCCAGATTGTCGTTCAGATGGGTGCAGATCAGCCGGTCCCCGTAGAGCGCCAGCATGTCCTTTCCCCGGTTATAGCACAGCTCGTGGCCCGAGTCCCAGCAAAAGCCCGCCGCCGGTTCGCCGCGGAACGCGTCCATCAGCGCGGCCAGATACTCCTCGCCCTCGGTGTTCTCGACGGCGATCTTCACGCCGGCCCGCTCCGCCGCGCGGACCAGCGCGCCGTACCGCTCGACCCCCGCGGCGTTGGGGGCGTGGTCGTGAAAGCCGATGAAGGCGTGGACCACCATGACGGGCGCGCCGACGGCCGCCGCCGCCGCAAGGCTGGCCAGATGCTCGTCCAGCGCGGCCTGTCCGGCCGCGGCGTCTCCGTGCCACATATCCCGGGCGCGGCCGAAGGGCGCGTGGACCGACTGGAGCGTCAGCCCCAGGCTGCGCCCGTACGCCGCCAGACGGACCGGGTCGATCCGGGGATCCAGACCGAAAAAGAACGCGTCGAAGCCGGTCTCCGCCATGACCCGAAGCTGGGCCTCCGGCGAGATCCCGAAATCCCCCAGTCCCAGACAGAGTTTCTTTCGCCACATCTTCCGTTCTCCTCCCTTTCGCGGCCCGTGCCGGCGTCCGCCCGGCGCGTTCGCCGGGTCTATTATACCACGCCCGGCGTCTCCGGCGCAAGTCCGCGCCGGAGAACGGAGCGGGCCCGGAGAAACGTCTCCGGGCCCGCTCATTTTTTTGTTTTATTTCGCCGTGGCGCTCACCGCGGCGTTGTGGCTGGACAGGTACTTCGAGTACTGCGCCGTCACGTAATAGCGGTAGGTCTTCCCGCTGGTCACCGTCCGGTCCACGTAGCTCGTCGTCCGGCTGAAGTCGATCAGCTCAAAATCGCCGCCCGGTGAGGCGCGCCAGACGTTGTAGCGCGTCGCCCCCGGCACCTCCGCCCAGGTCAGCTTGATCCCCGAGGCGTAGGCCTTGACAGTCGTCTCCGGCGCGGCCAGCCAGACCGTCCCGGCCGACTCGCCCAGCGCGCTGTAGAAGCTCGAATACCGCGCCTTGATCGCATAGACGTACGTCTTCCCGCTCTCCGCGCTCTTGTCCGTATAGCTCAGCTCGCGGCTCTCGGCGAGCCTGACGAAGGCTCCGCCCCCCTCGGCCCGCCAGACGTAGTACAGGCTCGCGCCCTTGACCGCGCTCCAGCTCAGCTTCACGCCCGCGACCCCGTTGACGATCGCCGGCGCCTCCGGCGCGGCCAGCCACCGGGCCGTGACCGCCGCCGAATACGGGCTGTAGGTCTTGCTCATCTGCGCCCGCACGCGGTAGGAGTACGCCGTGCCCGCCGCGGCCGTCTCGTCGGTGAAGCTCAGCTCCCGGGAGAAGCCGATCGCTTCCCAACTGCCGCCGGAGACCTTGCGCTCCACGTTGTACTTCGTGGCATAGGGCACGGTCTTCCAGCTCAGCTTGATCCCGCCGGCGGCCAGCGCCTTGGCCGTCACCGCGGGCCGCTCCAGCTTGCCCCAGTGGACCGTCGCATCGCACGTACCGTTCCAGCCGGATTCCCAGCTCCCCGGCTGGGACGGGGCCAGGCACCAGATGTCTTCCAGACCGGCGTGGTAGAACGCATACTTCTCGACACACTCCACCCCGGCCGGGATCGTCAGCGACTTCAGCCCGTCGCACCACTGGAACGCGTGCGACTGGATGGTCAGCAACCCCTTGGGCAGGATCAGGGTCGTCAGATTGCTGTTTCCGCCGAAGGCAAGATATCGGATCGTCAACACCGTGTCCGGCACGGTCAGCGTCTTGACCGTTGGCGCGGCCACCAGCATCGCCATGTTCTTGCTGTAGATCACGTTGCCCCTCGCGGTGAAATACCCGTTGTCCGCGTCCACGGTCAGGCTGTTCAGCGCCCGGCAGTGGAAGAAGATGCCGGTCCCCAGCGTCTTTACGCCGGCGGGGATCTTGACGGCCGTCAGCGCCGTGCACTCCTGAAACGCGCTGTGGGCGATCTCCTCCAGCTCGTCCGGCAGGGTCACCTTGGTCAGGTTCCGGTTGCTGTCAAACGCCGCCGGAGCGATGCGCTTCACCGTGCCCGGCACGGTCAGAGTCTTGACCGCCGGCGCGGCCACCAGCTCGGTCTTATCCTTGTTGTACAGCACGCCGCCGGCGGCCGAGAAGCTCTGGTTGCTCGGATCCACCGTCAGGCCCGTCAGCGCCAGGCAACCCTCAAAGGCGTACGGGTAAACCTCGGTCATGCCCGCCGGAAGGACCAGCGTTTCCAGCGCCGTGCAGCCGCCGAACGCGCTCTCGCGGATCGCGTACACCGGATCCGGCAGGACCACGTTCGTCAGCGAACCGCAGCAGTAGAACATGTCTCTGGAAATCCAGACGAAGTCCGGGTTGTCCGGCAGGGTCACGGACTTCAGCGCGCTGCAGCTGAAAAACGCCCCCTCGCCGATTTGATAGACGCTGTCCGGGATCGTGATGCCGGTCAGCTTGTCGCAGTAGTAAAATGCGTACTCGCCGATGGTCTCCAGCGAGTCGGGCAGGGTCACGGACTTCAGATTCCAGCAGCGGCTGAACGCATACTCGCCGATGGTCCTCACCGTGGCGGGAAGCTTCACGGACGTCAGACCGGAACAGTTCTGGAACGCCTCGTCGCCGATGGCGGCGACGGGCTTGCCGCCCAGCTTGCCCGGGACGGTCAGCGCGCCGGAGGCGCCGGTGTCGACCGCGGTGATCGTCGCCTCGCCGTCGGTCACCTCGTAGGTGTAGACGCCGGAGACGTCCGCGTAGACGCTGCCGCCCAGCACCGGCGCCAGCGCCGCCAGCAGCAGCACCGCCAGCAGAACGGCCGAGCTCTTGAGCGCGATGCTCTTCTTGGTCTGGAACATGGCTTTTCTCTCCTTATCTCGTTTTTTTGATGGATCCATACGCTTCCCGGTTTTACTTCGCTTTACTATATCACTATGATAGCACGACGGCGGGAGAAATGCAACTTTTTTCTCGGAGATCAGCGCAGTTCTTCGTAGAACCAGACGTCTCCGGTGTGCGGCGGCTGGACGTAGGTCTGTCCCGCCGCCAGCGCCGCGCCGGTCTCCTCGCGGACCGCGCCGGTCTCGGCGGAGGTCAGGCGATAGCGCTTTTCCGGCTCCAGCCCGCGCAGACACAAAACGAAGGTCGACTCCTCCGCCGCGACGCCGTTGGCCAGGTTCAAAAACCCCCGGCCCGAGGCTGGATCGTGGAACTGGACGGCCCAGAGGTCTCCGGCGGACTTGCGGCACCCGGTCAGCGGATAGAAGTCCGTGCCCAGCGTCAGCGCCGCCGCACGCCGCCAGATCGCCTGCATGCGCAGGGCAAGGGCCGCCGCCTCGCCGTCCGCGTCGAAGGGCGTCATGTCCGTCAGCGACGGCGTCATGGCCGTATAATAGTCGTAGGCGTCCGCCTTCCGCCGCTCGCGGCCGTAGGTCCCGTCGTCGTTGAGCCAGTCCATGTTCATGACGCGGAAATACGGGATCCACTCGAACATCTGACGGCACTGGAGGAACCGGATCGGGTGGTTCCCGTATCCCACGTCGGTATAGTGCAGCGGGATCGCGCGGCGCATGGCATCCAGCTCGTTCCGGCGTCCGCCGCTGGAACAGGAGTCGATCAGCAGGTCCGGGTGCCGCTCCCGCAGGGTGTCCCAAAAGCGCAGATACCCCTGGACGTGCAGGTTCTCCTTGGCGCCGACGCGGTCGGGCGCCTCGTTCTCGATCCAGAAGGGCATGGGCGGCATGTTGAAATCCTGGCGGTAGACCGTGACGCCGTATTCCCGGATGCGCCGGTCGACCAGCTCGATGAGCGCGTCGCAGCAGGCGGGATCCGACAGATCCAGCAGGCGGTTGAGCTCCGGCTCTCCGTTTTCCCCATGGTGACAGAGCAGCCATTCCGGGTGCTCGCGCGCCAGCTCCGTGTCCGGCCGGACCCGCTCCGGCTCGAACCAGAGCAGGAAGTCCATGCCGTTTTCGCGGCACTTTTCGCCGACGGGCGCGAGCCCGCGCGGAAAGCGCGTCTCGTCGGCCCGCCACGTGCCCGTCGTGGGCCAGTCGCCGCCGCAGGGATACCAGCCCGCGTCGATCCACCAGAGGTCCGGCCGGAACCCCCGCGCGAGATAGCCGTCGATGGCCTCGAGCTGGTTCTTCTCCGAGGCGCCGGTGTGCTCCGCCATTCCCTCCGCCTCGAAGGTGAGGGCGCAGCAGATCGGCCCCAGAGGGCGTCCGTTCCGCCGCGGCAGGACGTGGGCGAAATACCAGCGGCGCCAGACGTTGCGGGAGCGCTCTTCGTCCCCGTCGCTGGCCAGCAGCGTCAGCCGCGGGGTGCGCATGGTCTCTCCCGGCCGGATGACCATGTGACAGCGCTTCTGCGCGACCCGGACGGAAAGCCCCTCCGGCGCCTGCTCGAACCGCGCGGTCCAGCGGCCCGCCCAGCCCACGGCCAGATCCACGCAGTGCTCTGCGAAGATCAGCCGCATATACGGGAACGCGCCCTTGCAGGGGGTGCCGTCGCCGTCCGGCTCAACGGTCAGCGGGCCGTCCAGCGGCGTCGTCTCCCACGCATAGCCGTCCTCCCGCTGGGTGTCGCCGTTGCCGTGATACAGCGAGGCCCGTCCCCCTTCGACCGTTCCGGCCAGGGCCAGCCCCTCGATCAGCGGCGTGTCCGCGCCGCCCCGGTTGGTCAGCGTCGCGAAGAGCTCCACACAGGGGAAATCCCGGTACCGGCGGCACTCCGCGCGCACCTCCAGCCCCTCCGGGCTGCGCCCGGTGAAGACGGTCTCTTCGATACAGGCGTCGAGCAGGCGGAACTCCTTTTCCGGGGCCCAGTCGGCCGGGATCCCGCGCACGGTGCGGCCGCCGAGGGCAAAGACCAGCGGGAACTCCTGCGGCGCGCGCCACGGCATCAGCCCCTCCGCCCACGCCATGTCCTGTCTTGCGATCATATCCTCTTCCCCTTCCGGTAAAGTTTTTTCAGTCGCTTCCCAGGGTCTCCGCCGCCTCGTCCAGCCGGCGGAAGCCCGCGGCCTCGGTGACGGGAAGGGAAAAGCAGACGGCGTTGGCGTCGGTGCCCGGTCCGGCCTGCTCCAGGATGGCCCGCATGATGCGGGCCTTGCCCGCCGCCGTCGCGGCGATCAGGATCACGTCCTTCTCCGGCGCCAGCATCAGGCCCATGAATTTCTCCGTCCGCGCGCCGGCGTTGGACGCGTGCAGACAGGTCCCGCCGGAGGCGCCGGCGGAGCGCGCGGCGATCATCACGTCGTCGACGCTGCCCCGCTCGGCGATGGCCACGATGAGCTCGTAGGGGAAGTCCGTCGGAGGCGCCGTCCGCGCCGCCGGTTCGTTGTTGGTCAGCAATGCCATTGCCTGTGCACCTCCGATGCTCTTGACGGGCACCACCAGCAGAATGCCGTTGCCCGGGATGTCGATCCGCAGCCTCAGCTTGGCCGCCAGGATCAGTCGTTTCAGCTTTTCCTCCGCCGCGACGGTGATCACCACGGCCTTCGGCGTCTCCTGCAGGCCGTAGAGGTCGAGCTGCTGGGTCGTGGCCGTGCCGCTGCCCAGAACGGACAGCAGGACGGGAAGCTCCTGCTTGCGGCACAGCTCGTAATACGTCTCGGTCCGGTCCCGGTCAAGGACCGTCAGAACGCAGCAAAGGCTCATTCCGCCACCTCCCAGAGCTCGATGATCTCGTTGTCGCCGTACGCCTCGCGCGGCCGGACCGGCGCGCGGCGGCGTTTCCGCTCGCTGAGCAGGCCCACGGTCTGGACCGTCAGCAGCGGCATCATAGCGATCAGCGCCACGATGCCGAAGGCGTCGGTCAGCAGATCGCCCCCCGCCGCCTGGCAGACGCCCATGGCCAACGGCAGCAGAAACGTGGTGGTCATGGGCCCGCTGGCGACGCCGCCGGCGTCGAAGGCCACCGCCGTGAATATCTGGGGCACGAAGAACGAGATCCCCAGCGCCGCCGCATAGCCGGGCAGCAAAAACCAGAGGATGTGGATGCCGAACACCGCGCGGACCATGGAAAGCGCCGCCGCCAGCGCGACGGCCACGTTGAGGGCCAGCTTCATGGTCCGGGCGGACACCGCGCCGTTGCTGATCTCCTCCACCTGGAGCGTCAGGATGTGGACGGCCGGCTCCGCCTCGACGATGAACCAGCCCAGCACGGCCGCCACCGCGGTCACCACCGGCCAGCCCGCGCCGCCGGCAAGCCCCCGGCCCAGGATCAGCCCCAGCGAGCTGAAGCCCACGTTGGCGCCGGTCAGGAACAGCACCAGCCCCGCGTACGTCAGTGTCACGCCGGCCAGCAGCTTGAACAGCGCGCGCTTTTTCAGCCGCAGCGCCGCCAGATCGAACAGCAGGAAAAAGGCCAGGATCGGCGCGACGGACAGGAAACACTCCCACAGATACCGCGGGACCGCGCGCAGATAGCCCAGCCCCATCTCCACGGTGTCGGCGCTGGCGCCGATCTCCGCCGCGGAGATGACGCCCGCCTCGCCGCCATAGAAAAAGCCCAGCAGCAGCACGGCCAGGACGGGTCCCACGGAGCAGACGCCCAGCAGGCCGAAGGAGTCCGCCTCGGCGTTCCTGTCGCTTCGGATGGACGCGACGCCGACGCCCAGCGCCATGATCAGCGGGCTGGTCATGGGCCCGGTGGTCACGCCGCCGGCGTCGAAGGCCACGCTCAGATAATTCGGATCCTCGAAAAGGGCCAGCGCGAACACCAGCGCATAGCTGGCCAGCAGCACGTATTTCAGCGGCACGCCCCGCAGGATGCGCCACATACAGACCGTCAGATACAGCCCGACGCCCAGCGAGACCGTCAGGATCAGAACGAAAGAGTCGATGTTCGGAACGTTCCCGGCCAGGACCTGAAGATCCGGCTCGGCCACGGTGATCAGCACGCCGATGACGAAGCTCAGCCCGAGGATCAGCGGCGTCCGGCGCGAGCGGGTCAGCCGCGCGCCCATCAGCGCGCCCATGCGGGTCATGGCGTGCTCGGCGCCCATGGTGAAAAAGCCCAGCCCGAAGACCAGCATCACCGCTCCGACGGCGAAGGACAGGAACAGGTCCGTTCGCACGGGCGAAACGGTGAAGCACAGCGCCGTCACCACGGCGGCGATGGGCAGGACCGCTCTGGCGGCCTCGAAGATCTTGTCTCTCAGCGCGTTCCGCCGCACCGCACCGCTCCCCCTTTCGCCCCGGCCTCATAAGCCTGCATTTTTTTGATTATACCACAGCCCCGGCCGCATTTCAACCGGGGCCGCCCGGTTCCGGGCCCCGTTCCCGCGCCGAAAGGCCGTTTTTTGCCGGCCGTTCCGCTCTTTTTGCGCGCTCCGCCCGGGAAGGCGGTTGACACCGGGGACAAAAACTCGTATAATAAGACCGATCTCCGGGCGCGGCCCAGCCGGGACCGCGCCGCCCATTCCACCGACCGGATAAGGATGTCAAGACCATGTCGGATCCCGAAGCCACAACCTCTCCCCGCCGCCGCGCGGCGGTCGTCGCCGCCGCGGTCGCCGCGGCCGCGCTTTTGGCGATCGCCGTCGGCGTGGCGCTGTCGGTGCGGAACACGCTGGACAAGATCCCGCGCGTCGACGACGCCGTCCTGTCCACCATCCCTCCGTCGCAGGAGTCCTTTGCGACCGATCCCCCGCCCGCCTCGACCGCGCCGCCGGCGTCGGACGCTTCCGGCGGAACGGCCTCCGCGGCCGCCCCGGAGGAGACCACCACGGCGTATCCCTATACCGTCATCGATCCGGACAGCATCCGCTGGGAGGACGTCGAGGCCATCGAATCCGCGGATCTGGTCAACGTCATGCTGGTGGGACAGGACCGCCGCGCAGGCGAAGAGCGGACCCGCTCGGACACCATGATCCTGTTCAGTCTGAATCCCCGCACCGGCGAGATCGCCCTGATCTCGTTCCTTCGGGATCTTTACGTCCGCATCCCCGGCGGCTATGCCGACAACCGCCTGAACAACGCCTACTGGTACGGCGGCTTTCCCCTTCTCTACGAGACCCTGAACGTCAACTTCGGCGTCAGCGTCGACCGGGGCATCGAGGTGGACTTCGACGGCTTCACCGCGCTGATCGATCTGATCGGCGGCGTGGACGTGACCCTCACCGCCGCCGAGGCCTCCGTCGTGGGCGGCGGCGCGGCGGAGGGCGTCTGTCACCTGAACGGCCGCCAGGCGCTGGCCTTTTCCCGCATCCGCAAGCTGGACAACGATTTCAACCGCACGGGCCGCCAGCGGGCCGTGCTGGAGGCCGTCTTCCAAAAGCTCCGCGAAGCAGACCTGGCCACGCTGCTGAAGCTGCTGGACGCGGCCCTTCCGATGATCACCACCGACATGACCGACTCGGAGCTCATGAGTCTGGCCGTCAAGCTGGCCTCGCTGTCCGGCGAGCTTCAGATCCGCGGCCATCTGATCCCGGCCTCCGACAGCTATCGCTTCGCGCGGATCCGCGAGATGGAGGTGCTTCTGCCCGACGCCGCCCGGATCCAGCGCCACCTGCAGGAAGACTATCTTCCCTTTGACCGCTGACACCGCCGGACCGGACCGCTCCGGCCGGCTGATGCCTGATATTTTTGAATGGAGGATCGCATCCATGTCTCTTCTCGATTCCATCAAGGGCGCCGTTTCCAAGGAAGGCGTCGCCGATCTGGCCTCGTCCGCTCTGTCCAATCTGGGGGACGTCAAGGTCGTTTCCACCGACGAGGGCAAGGGCAAACAGCTTCTGGCCAACGTCACCGACGCGCTGAAAAAGCTCAATCTGGGCGACAAGGTCGCTCTCGTCACCGACTCCGGCAAAGCGCAGGAGCTGGGCATCAGCGAGTTCCCGGCCCTCGTCGTCGCGGGCAAGGTGATCTCGGCGGGCAAGATCCTGAAATCCGAAGAGATCCAGAAGCTGCTGTCCAAGCTGCCCGGCAAAAAGGGCTGAGCGCCCCTCGGCACAGACAAAGACCGCGCCCGGCCGATTCGGCCGGGCGCGGCTTTCTGCGCTTACCCCGCGGCGGCGGGCGCGGGCGGAGCGCGGTTCCCTCGAAGACACCCTGCAAAAAAGCGCCCCGGCGGAGGATCCCGCCGGGGCGCCTGGCGCTCGATCGGAGCTCACTTTTTGTTGCCGAACAGGCCGCGCATGATGGACGTGGTGCCGGTGCGCATCACCGAGCTGAGCGCGTTGGTGGCGGCGCGCTTGGCGATGGTGCCGGAGCTGGCCTTCTTGCCGCCGGTCAGCGAGTTGACCAGATTGGTGCTGATCGAGCGGGCCACGGAGGACGCGGCGTTGGTGGCGGCGCGCTGGGTCGCGGTCCGGGCAAAGCCGGACAGGCCGGAGCTGCTGCTCCTTTTGGCCGCGGCGGCGGCCTCCTTCTGCCGCTGCTTCTCGGCCGCGGCTTCTTCCCTGAGCCGCTGCCGTTCGGCGGCGGCCTCTTCTCTCTGCCGCTGCTTTTCGGCCGCGGCCTCTTCCTTGAGGCGCTGCTTCTCGGCGGCCGCCTCTTCCTTCTGACGCTGAAGCTCCTCGGCCTCGGCCTGGCGCTGTTCTTCCAGCTTCTGCGTCGCGGCCAGGATGATCTCATAGGCCGACTCGCGGTCGACCATGTCGCGGTATTTCAGCTCGAACTCGCTGGCGTTGATGACGCGGGCCACCTCGGCCTCGTCGGTGGGACCCATCAGGCTCTGGGGCGGCAGGATGCGGGCCTTTTCCACGATGGAGGGCACGCCCTTTTCGTCCAGGAAGCTGACCAGCGCTTCGCCGACGCCGATGGACATCAGCGCCTCTTCGGTGTCGAATTCCGGGTTCACGCGGAACGCCCGGGCCGCGGCGCGGACGGACTTCTGCTCGGCGGGGGTATAAGCGCGCAGGCCGTGCTGGACGCGGTTGGACAGCTGGGCCAGCACGTCGTCCGGGATGTCCGACGGCGACTGCGTGACGAAGTAGACGCCGACGCCCTTGGAGCGGATCAGCTTGACCACCTGGACCACCTTCTGGACCAGCGCGCGCGGCGCGCCGTCGAACAGCAGGTGGGCCTCGTCGAAGAAGAAGATCATGCGCGGCTTGTCCAGATCGCCCACCTCGGGCAGGCGCTCGAACAGCTCGGTCAGCATCCACAGCAGGAACGTGGCGTAGACCGTGGGGCTCTGGATCAGACGCGCGCTGGACAGGATGTTGATATAGCCGCGGCCGTCGGCGTCGGTGCGGATCCAGTCGCGGATGTCCAGATCGGGCTCGCCGAAGAAGTCGGCGCCGCCCTCCTCCTCAAAGGCGAGCAGGGCGCGCTGGATGGCGCCGATGCTGGCCGTGGATACGTTGCCGTACATCGTGGTGAACTCGGCGCGGTTGTCGCCCACGTACTGCAGCATGGCGCGCAGGTCCTTCAGGTCCAGCAGCAGCAGACCGTTGTCGTCCGCCACGCGGAAGACGATGTTCAGCACGCCGGTCTGCACGTCGGACAGGTTGAACAGCCGCCCCAGCAGCGTGGGGCCCAGGTCGGACACCGTGACGCGGACGGGGTGCCCCTGCGCGCCGAAGATGTCCCAGAACCGGGTGGGGTACGGGGTATAGCGAAAGCCCTCGATGCCGAAGCGGCGGATGCGGTTCTGCATATCCTCCGTGTCCCGGCCGGGGGCGCACATGCCGGAAAGGTCGCCCTTGACGTCGCTGAAGAACACGGGAACGCCCATGTCGGAGAAGGATTCGGCCAGGACCTTCATGGTGATGGTCTTGCCCGTGCCGGTGGCGCCGGCGATGAGCCCGTGGCGGTTGGCCATTTTGGGCAGCAGGAACAGGTTTTTGTCGGACTGTGCGATCCAGACTTTGTGATCGGCGTACATGAGTTCCCTCCTGTGAAAACGTGATGGGGCCTTGTCCTTATGATACCACTTTGCCGGGCGAATGTAAAGCCTTTTCGCCGCGTTTCCGCGGCGAAGGGGCGCTCAGGGGACCAGCTCGTCCCCGAGCCCCAGATCCCAGACCAGCCGCGACAGGACGTACTTGTCCCGGATGTCCGCCGTGGCGGCGAAGACGTCGCCCAGCCCGCCGCCGAGGCCGGCCTCGGCGGGCGTAAGCGGCAGTCCGACGGCGCGCATCAGCGCCTCCAGCTCGTCCGCGGGGGGCAGCTCCTCGTCCAGGATCTCCAGGATGCGGTCCCAGCCGGACAGGATGACCTCCAGCCGCCGGCGGTGCCGTTCGGGATCGTATTTCCGTTCCCGGGCCTCCTGCGCGATCATGACCTCGGCCCCCGGGCCCACCAGCCGCCGCAGCATGGCGAAGTGCGCCTCGCGGTCGAAGGCCGCGGCGCGGGCCAGGGCGCGCTCCCGGTCGGGCT
>JAEERN010000132.1 GCA_016285815.1 Clostridiales bacterium | reverse complement strand
GTCGAGGGCGCGCCCGTGCCGCTGACGCCGGCCGGCGCCGAGAAGACGGCGGAGTTCCGGCTGGAGAAGACGGGCGCGGTGCTGGACGGGACCCGGGCCCCCGCGGCGTTCCGGACGGAGTTTTGCGAGCTGTTCGGCGCCGGCTTTGCCGGAGAGGTGACCTATCGCTTCGCGTTTTCGCTGGACGGACCGGCGGCGCTCCGGCTGAAGCTGGCGGACCTGCGCCACTTCGCCGAGGTCTTCCTGAACGGCGCGCGCGTCGGATCCCTGTACGTCTCGCCCTTTGCGCTGGACCTTCCGGCGGAGAGGACGCGGGCGGGAGAGAACGAGCTGGTCCTGAAGGTCTCGAACCTGACGGGCCCGGTCTACGCGCGGACGGACCCGGCGCGCTGGTTCGCCCCGGAGCAGATCGGTCCGTACCACGCGCCGTCGCTGGGGTTCGAAAAGAAGGTGCCGGAGGGCGGCTTCCGGGACGCCGCGCTGTTCCGGCTGGCGTAATCCTTCGCCCCGCGGGAGCGGGAGGGGGACGACCTTTTGAAAAAGAACGCAGAAAAAGATCCGCCGGTGAGGACCGGCGGATCTTTTTTAGGACGACTGGGCTTTGGGTCACACTGTTTGACGAAAACGTGAAACAGAGCAAACGCGGTGCAAAGTCTTCGAGGCTTACTGCTCTTCCTTTTTCTTGGCGAAGCAGTCGCTGCAGTAGACCGGTCTGTCGGTCTTGGGCTCGAAGGGGACTCTGGCTTCCTTGCCGCAGTTGGCGCAGATGGCCGTGAAATACTCGCGCGGGCCGCGGGCCGCGTTCTTGCGGTTGTCCCGGCAAGCCTTGCATCTCTGGGGCTCGTTCTGGAAGCCGCGCTCGGCGTAGAATTCCTGTTCACCGGCGGTGAAGATGAACTCGTTGCCGCACTCTTTGCACTTAAGAGTCTTGTCCTGGTACATGGTGGTTTTTACCTCACTTTTTTGCCCCAGCGTCGTTTCACGTTGTTTGGCTCGTTGGCCTGCTTGTGTCAAGGGCATTTAATATGCGAACGGTTTTCCCGTTTACGCCTGGGTTTCGGACAGAAGGCGGGCGGCCTTGGTCCGGATGCGGGACATCGCGTTGTCCACGGTTTTTCGCGAAAGGCTGAGGGCGTTGGAGGTCTCGCGCGGGGAATAGCCGCGCAGCCATGCTGTCAGGACTTTCTTTTCCAAAGGAGAGGCCAGCTCGTTGAGCCGGCTGACGAGCCGCTCCGCCTCGACCCGGTCGAGGATCCGGTCCGCCTCGCTGTCGGCGCTTCCCGCGAACAGCTCGCAGAGCGCGTCCCCGTCCCGGTCGGACAGGGAGACGTACCCCTCCAGAGGAAGGTTCTTGGGGGAGAGAGAGCGGCGCAGGGCCGCATAGATCCCGTTTCGGATACAGACGGAAGCGAAGGCCGGAAACGCGGCGCCCCGGTCGGGGTCGTATTCCCGGATGGCGCGGATCAGACCGACCATCCCCTCCTGGACGAAATCGGACCGCTCCCATCCGGTGCGGAAGCAGTTGCGCGTCTCCGCGAAGACCAGCGGCGTATAGCGGATGACCAGGGCCTCTTCCGCCGCGGTGTCGCCGCCGGCGGCCCGCCGGAGAAGCGTTTGATCGTCTGTTTTGGGGGGGAGCGTCATTTTTTCCTCCGTAAAACCGGCGCAGCAGGCGCTGCACGGCTTTATTAAAACACATTTGCAGGGGCTTGTCAAGAGCGTTGAAGAAAAAAAGTAAAAAAATTGTTAACGCATGGGAGATCCGGGAAAACGGGCAAAAAAATAATTGCCGTTCGACTTGACAAAGGCAATCAAATATGGTAAAATCTTTAACTGGACTATATCGCGGATCGCGTGTCGGAAGATTTCCTGTCTACAGGATACCACAAAATCCTTTCGATTGCAAGACGGTCTGTGAGATTCGTAACACCGTGCCCGGGCGTTTCGTGAAAGCCCCGGTCCGGATCCGTCCAATACAGCCAGAACGGAGCATTACTTATGGTCAAAGTGAAGGATGTCCTTTACGGCAAGACTCTGCGAAAGAGCTTTGCCAAGATCGACGAGCTGTCTGAGATGCCGAACCTGATCAAGGTGCAGAAGGACTCGTTCCGGTGGTTCTGCAACGAGGGTCTGCGCGAGGTCTTCGACGAGATGACCTCCATCTCGGACTATTCGGGCAAGCTCGAGCTGAAGTTCGTGGACTATTCCCTCGATTTCAAGCCCAAGTACTCCATCGAGGAGTGCAAGGCCCGCGACGCGACGTATTCCATTTCCATGAAGGTCAAGGTGCGTCTGCACAACAAGGAGACCGGCGAGATCAAGGAGCAGGAGCTCTATATGGGCGACCTGCCCATGATGACCGAGACGGGCACGTTCATCATCAACGGCGCCGAGCGCGTCATCATCTCCCAGATCGTCCGTTCTCCGGGCATGTACTTCGACAAGCGGCCCGACAAGATGGACAACATGATCTACAGCGGCACCATCATCCCCAACCGGGGCACCTGGCTGGAGTATGAGTCGGATCCCGCCGACCTGCTGTACGTCCGTATCGACAAGAGCCGCAAGATCTTCGTCACGTCGCTGATCCGCGCCATCGGCGTCGAGAGCGACGAGGACATCCTGGCCATGTTCGGCGAGGACGAGCGGATCAAGGCGACCCTGGCCCGCGACAACCTCAAGACGGGCGACGAGGCGGTCATGGAGATCTATCGCCGCCTGCGTCCGGGCGAGCCCCCCACGGTGGAGACCTCGCGGACCCTGCTCTACAACTCGTTCTTCGACAGACGGTATGACCTTTCCCGGGTCGGCCGCTTCAAATACAATCAGAAGATGGACCTCGCCGCCCGCATCAGCGGCCGCGTGCTGGCCGAGCCCGCCGTGGATCCCATGACCGGCGAGCTCATCGCCGACGCGGGCGAGACCGTCACCGACGAGCTGGCCGACCGCATCTCCCGCCGCGGCGTGGGCCGCGTCGTGCTGAAGGTCGAGGACGCCGACGTGGTCGTCTTCGACAACGGCATGGTCAGGCTGGAGGACTTTGTGGACTGCGATCCCAAGGAGCTGGGGATCTGGGAAAAGGTCCGCTTCGCCGAGCTGCGCCAGATGATGGAGGAGTACGGCGACGATCTCGAGGGTCTGAAAAAAGCCATCTCCGAGAGCGTCGAGGTGCTGATCCCGCGGCACATCACGCCGGAGGACATGCTGGCTTCCATCAACTATCTCAACGGGCTGGCCCGGGACATCGGCTCGCCCGACGACATCGACCATCTGGGCAACCGCCGCCTGCGGTGCGTGGGCGAGCTGCTGCAGAACAACTTCCGCATCGGCTTCGCCCGGATGGAGCGCGTTATCCGCGAACGGATGACGGTCCAGGACATCAACGCGGTGACGCCCCAGAGCCTGATCAACATCCGTCCGGTGACGGCGGCCATCCGCGAGTTCTTCGGCTCGAACCCCCTGAGCCAGTTCATGGACCAGACCAACCCGCTGGCCGAGCTGACGCACAAGCGCCGCATCTCGGCCCTGGGCCCTGGCGGTCTGTCCAAGGACCGGACCAACTTCGAGGTCCGTGACGTGCACTACAGCCACTACGGCCGCATGTGCCCCATCGAGACGCCGGAAGGTCCGAACATCGGCCTGATCTCCTATCTGGCCAGCTATGCCCGCATCAACGACTACGGCTTCCTCGAGGCGCCGTATCAGATCGTCGACCCCGTGACGCATCAGGTGACGGACAAGATCGTCTATCTGACCGCCGACGAGGAGGAGGGCAACGTCATCGCCCAGAAGAACGAGCCGCTGGATGAAAACGGCCGCTTCGTCAACAAGTACGTCACCTGCCGCTATAAGGAAGACATCGTCTCCGTGGACCGCGACCGGATCACGCTGATGGACGTCTCCCCGCGGGAGATGGTCTCGGTGGCCACCAGCTTCATTCCGTTCCTGGAGAACGACGACGCCAACCGCGCTCTGATGGGCGCCAACATGCAGCGCCAGGCCGTTCCGCTTCTGAACCCCGAACAGCCCTACGTCGGCACCGGCATCGAGTACAAGGCCGCCTGCGACTCGGGCATCTGCATCCTGGCCGAGGGCGACGGCACCGTGACCCGCGTCACGGCGGACGAGATTACCGTCAACTATGACGACGGCGAGATCAAGACCTACAAGCCCATCAAGTTCCTGCGCTCCAATCAGGCCACCTGTCTGAACCAGCGGCCCATCGTCAATACCGACGACCGGGTCACCAAGGGCACCGTGCTGGCGGACGGGCCGTCCACCTGCAACGGCGAGATCTCGCTGGGCCGGAACGTGCTGATCGGCTTCATGAGCTGGGAAGGCTACAACTATGAGGACGCCGTTCTCATCAACGAGCGGCTGGTGCGGGACGATATGTTCACGTCCCTGCACATCGAGGAATACGAGATCGAGGCCCGCGACACCAAGCTGGGACCCGAGGAGATCACCCGCGGCATCCCCAACGTGGGCGACGACGCGCTGCGCGACATCGACCCGGACGGCATCGTCCGCATCGGCGCCGAGGTCCGGCCGGGCGACATCCTGGTGGGCCGCGTCACCCCCAAGGGCGAAACGGAGCTCACCGCGGAAGAGCGGCTGCTGCGCGCCATCTTCGGCGAAAAGGCCCGCGAGGTCCGCGACACGTCGCTGCGCGTGCGCCACGGCGAGAGCGGCATCGTGGTGGACGTCAAGAAGTTCACCCGCGAGAACGGCGACGAGGTCAGCCCCGGCGTCAACATCGTGGTCAAGGTCTATATCGCCCAGAAGAGAAAGATCTCCGTGGGCGACAAGATGGCCGGACGGCACGGCAACAAGGGCGTCGTGTCCCGCGTGCTCCCGCAGGAGGATATGCCCTTCCTGCCGGACGGCACGCCGCTGGACATCGTGCTGAACCCGCTGGGCGTTCCGTCCCGCATGAACATCGGACAGGTCCTCGAGGTGCATCTGGGCTATGCCGCCAAGGCGCTGGGCTGGCACGTGGCCACGCCGGTCTTCGACGGCGCCAAGGAGTACGAGATCGAAGAGACCCTGCGCTATGCCGGGCTGGATCCGGACGGCAAGAGCGTCCTTTACGACGGCCGCACCGGCGAACCCTTCCGCAACAAGGTCACCGTCGGCTATATGTACTTCCTGAAGCTGCACCATCTGGTGGACGATAAGATCCACGCCCGCTCCACGGGCCCGTACTCCCTCGTCACGCAGCAGCCTCTGGGCGGCAAGGCCCAGTTCGGCGGCCAGCGCTTCGGCGAGATGGAGGT
>JAEERN010000131.1 GCA_016285815.1 Clostridiales bacterium | reverse complement strand
TCGGCGAAAGCCGCGCCTCGCCTGCGGTCTCAAGGCCGTCCTCCGGTCCCGCCGGAAGGACGACGGCGTCGCAGGCCAGCCCGGCCAGCTCTGTCTGAAGGATCTGAAGCGGCACAGCCGCGCCCCCCTTTCTTTCAAAAAAGCGTGTTTCACAGCAGGCTCCGGCGGGTCAGCGCCAGACTTCCGTTTTGACGATCTCGCCCATCCCGTCCCGCAGGGTCGTGTCGGCTGAGCAGTACCGCAGGGTCGTCCCCTCCTTCACGTAGATCGGAAGGGTCCTGAGATCCACCGGCCGCCGGCGCCACTCGCCGGCCGAGACGATCCGTTCCCGGGTGAAATAGTCGAACCAGACCCCCTCGGGCAGATAAAGCCGCCTCTCCCTGCTCTTGCGCAGGGGCTTGAGCACCGGCGCGATCAAAAGCCCGTCGCCGAAGAGATACTCGTCGTCGATCTGACGGACGTTCCGCACGATGCTGTCGAAGCGCTCGCCGAGGCCGTAGATCAGCTCGTCGTTTTCCAGCTCCAGCGCCTCGAAGCAGGCAAAGTCCTCGCCGTTCCGGCTGACCGCCAGATCGAACACGTCCGCCGCCTGGAACTCGGTCCGGCACTGGGAAAAGAACTCTTCGCCATCCGGGGTCTCCGCGCTGAGGCGCGCGTCGCCGCCGATGCAGACGCGCATCCGGCGGGTCGCGAGGACCCCGTCTTCGAAGGTGAAATCCACCTTTTCCTGCTCTGCGACCAGCATCCTAAGCTCTTTGGGCAGGCCCGCGCAGGGATCCTTCACGTCGCGGCGGGGCGAAAAGACGACGCGGAAAATGTCGTCGGCCCACAGCTCGACGCGCAGATACAGCTTATCCTCGGTGGGAGCGGCGGGCCGGTACAGACGGATCGCCGTCTCGTGCGTATAGGACAGCACGCTCTTCCGCCCCGAAACGCCCAGCGTCAGCAGCACGCCGTTGGGCGTCCGTTCGACGGACTCGATCCCGGCGGGCCGGTTCTGGACCGCGGGGCTGAAGCGCAGCGCGTCCAGGACGCCGCCGCCCGCGGCCGCGCTCTCCGCGCTCGGCCCGGCAAACTGGGGATAGTTCATCTTCTCGGTCACACGGTCCATCTTGTCGCTCTTCTTCGTCCGGGCGCCTCGCCCGGTGCCTGAGAAAAGTATACCACAGATCCCCGTGCGATTCAACGGGGACCGCCAAAAATCCACGCCGTCCGGGGGTGCAAGAAAGCCGCCGCGGAGATCGGCTCTCCGGGCGGCTTTTGCGCAAAACGCCGGCGGCATGCGGTCCGCGGCTCAAAAGTGCTCGAACAGACCGTTGTTCTTCTTTCCGAAGGCACGGAAAAAGCCCCCCGCGCGGGCGGTGACCTCGACGCCCTCCATATAGGCCGCGACCGCCGGGGTATAGGCGTCGTAGCCGTAGATCATCTGGGTGAAGGCGGGCATCGCCGCCCGCAGATCGTAGGCGCCGCCGTCCGGCAGACGGCGCGCCTCGCCCCTGCCGCGGCCGTACTCCACCGCCCAAAGGCCGCGGGTGTACGGCAGGCTGTCGTCCACCTGCACGCGGAAGCTTCCCGGCTCGTCCGGGTAGCGGTTGGCCTCCAGGAAGGCCTTCACGTCCAGGATGCGCGCCGCGACGTCGGGGATCAGCCGGTATTCGGTGTTCACATAGTCCCGCAGCGTGACCTCGATCTCCGGACTCATGGCGCAGTTGTGGATCTTCACGGTCTCGCTCTGCCCGTCGTACATGCGCAGAAAGCCCAGGATCGCCCGCAGAGATTCCGGCGAGGAAAAGACCAGCTCGACGACGTGGAGGGCGACGGGGGCCATGCGGTTGACGGCCAGCACGTCCTCGACCCACAGCGTGACGTAGGCGGCGGGCTTTCCGGCCCCGTCGTACCAGAGATAGGTGGAGGGCTTCTTGGTGTTCGGCTCGAGATTGAAGTGCCAGTCGCGGCCCCGGCGGAACATGATGTTCCGGCTGTCGCCGAAGGCGTTGTAGAGGGCGACGGCGTCTTCCGCCCGTTCGGACGAGTTCAAAGGCTTCACCTCGGCCACCCGGGGCAGGAACCCCAGCGCCGCCAGCGGAAAGGTCAGCACCCGGTGGTCGCAGATCTTTTCATAGCCGAACTGGCGGTAATAAGCGGACGAAAAGGGGTGAAGCATGCTGACGGTCCAGCCGCGCTCGGGGGCCATGGCGAAGATCCGCTCGAACATGGCGCGCACGCAGCCCCTCCGGCGGTATTCCGGATCCGTGTTCACGCCGCCGACGGCGACGGTGTTCATGTCCCGGCCGCAGTAGCGGCTCTGCATCGTCGTCACCCCGGCGCCGCTCATCTGCACGCCCTCCTCCGAAACCGCGCAGATCTCCTCCCGCAGGAAACACTCGCCGCGCCCGGTCTCCCTGTATCTCAGCTCCATGCCGTTCTCTCTCCTTTTTGCAGACTCGATACCCTATCATACCACAGCGCCGGGACGGTTTCAAGTCCGCCGGCCCGTTTTTTTCCGGATCGCCCTTCCCGGTCCCCGCAGCGAACGGAAAAAGGCCCGATCCGTCCGGCGGACGGATCGGGCCTTTTTCGGAATGGAGGCGACGGGAGTCGAACCCGTGTCCGAAAACATCTCCCACAG
Organism: Clostridiales bacterium; assembly: GCA_016285815.1. GTDB lineage: Bacteria > Bacillota > Clostridia > Oscillospirales > QAMX01 > SIG499. Next base: position 3,235 of record JAEERN010000131.1, on the reverse strand, counting down.
GTTTTCTCCGGGCGCAGCCGGTCTATTGAAATTCCCTTCCCCGCACGGCGGCCGGCAGCCTTGCGGGTCCGGTAGCTTCATGATACACGTTCGGGGTCAAAGCTTTCCCCGGCGCGTTCACCGCTGAAATGACGCCCTGTTCCGAACCGCGGTCCTTTCGGAGAGGACGGCCGCCATCAGTTAGGCAGCGAGAGCGTAATCGTTGTTATTTGATTTATAACAAGCTGCGGATTGGTGAAGGGGCCCCGCACCCCTGCCCGCTTACCGGCGCTCAACGTCCCCGTCGAAACCGGTACGCCCCCATATTCGACCACGCCGAACGTATTATAACACCGGGCGGGGCGTTTGTCAACGCCCCGCCCGGCGGCGGCAAGGGTCGACGCCGGGGCCGTGCCTCAGTCGGTCCGGCCCAGCTCTTCGAACTTCCGGCGCATGGTGGGGTTGTTCTTCGTCAGCTTTTTGATGGACAGGTCCTGGGCCTTGTCGTTGGCCAGGCGCAGGTTGTTCTCCGACGAGAGCAGCGCCTCCTTGGTCTTCTGCAGGTGGGCGATGGTCTTGTCGATCTCCTCCACCGCGGTCTTGAACCGTTCGGCGGCAAGGCGGTAATTCCGGCCGAAGCGCTCTTTGAACTCGTTCATCTCGTTTTCGAAGTTGGTGACGTCGATGCTCTGGCTGCGGGCCGCGGCCAGTTCGCGGCGATAGGCCAGCGAATTCATCGCCGCGTTCCGCAGCAGCGTGATGAGGGGCAGGAAGAACTGCGGCCGGATCACGTACATCTTCGGATAGCGGTAGGAAACGTCCACGATGCCGCCGTTGTACAGCTCGCTGTCGGCCTCGAGCATGGAGACCAGAACGGCATATTCGCACTTTTTCTCCCGGCGGTCCTTGTCCAGCTCTTTGAAAAAGTCCTCGTTCTTGTGCTTGGTGCGGGTCTCTTCCATCTCGTTCTTCATCTCGAACATGATGGAGAGGAACTCCGTCCCGTCCTCGTCGAAGTCGCGGAAGATGAAGTCGCCCTTGCTGCCGGTGCGGGCGTCGTTGTCCTTTTCGAAGTACGCCATGGGGAACGCGGTCATGCGGAAGCGGTTGAACTCGGACTCGCAGTGCTGTTCCAGCGTCTCGCCCACCATCTTGGTGGAAAGCTGGGCCTTGAAATCCCGAAGCTGCCGGATCTGATCGTCCTTGGCCTCCAGCTGGAGGCGGAACCCCTCGCGCAGGGCCTGCTCCGACAGGCGGCGCTCGGTTTTTCCGTTCTCCAGCTCGCTCTGCAGCCGGGTGATCTGTTCGCCCCGCTCGGACAGCTCGCGGTCCTTTTCCGCCAGCGCCTCGGTCACGGCCAGCTTCCGCCGGGTCTCCTCCTGGTCCAGCCTGGCCTCGAGCTCGCGGATGACCTTGTCCTTGCCGGTCTCGGCGCGGAACACGGCCGCGTCCCGATCCCGCCGTTCGGCGTCCAGGTCCGTTCTGAGCTTCGCGATGGCCCGGTCCTTCTCCGCCTCCAGCGAACGGAGGTCGGCCGCCGCCCGCGCGCGCTCCAGCTCGACGGCGGTCTTCTTCTGCTGGGCGAGTTCCCGCGCGAAGGCCTCGTCCCGCACCTGCTTCAGGATGTCGGCGTAGCTGGCCTCGTCGATGGTGAAGACCTCGCCGCATTTGGGGCATTGGATCTGATTCATGGGAACGCGCTCCTTTCCGCTTCGCCGTCGCGCCGGATCCGCCTCCGGCGCCGCGTCCGCGGTCTTATTGTACCACAGGCCGAAGCGGATTTCAAGTTGACAACGCCGCGCAAAACGGCTATAATGCAGATAAGGCCCGAAGCGTTTCGGGCGCATCGAAAAGGCCGGGAGGACGTGTCATGTATCGAGTTTCCGTCCCGCTGGTCCGGTTTTACCGGGACCAGGACGAAGCCATCCGCCAGGCGCGCCGGCTCGGCGCGACGCGGGTGTTCCTCTGCGTGGGGCGCGGTCTTGGAAGCGAGGCGGAAAACGCCGCCGAGATCGCGCGGCTTGCCGAGAACGTCCCCCTGTACCGCGCCGCCGGGTTCGAGGTCGGCGTCTGGCTCTCCACCATCGGCCACGGGGGCGAGCTGGTGGGCGCCGCCCGCGAACGCGGGTCCCGGTTCGCCAACATCGTCGGCCTGCGGGGCAAGAGCCCGTCGGACTCGTTCTGCCCGCTGGACGACGGGTTTTCCGGCGCCGTCTGCGCGCACCTGACCGCCGTCGCCGGGACCGGCCCCGACCTGATCATGATCGACGACGACTTCCGTCTCTCCAACCGCGGCGACTGCGGCTGCTCCTGTGAGGCGCACCTTCGCGAATACGGGCGGCGCGTGGGCCGTCCCGTCCGGCGGGAGGACGTGATCCCCCTCGCCTTTTCCGGAAAGCCCAACGCCTTCCGGCGGGCATGGATGGACCTGATGGGCGACACGCTGCGGGACTTTGCCCGCAGGATGCGCGCCGCGGTGGACCGGGCGGATCCGTCCATCCGGCTCGGGGCCTGCGCCTGCATGTCGGTTTGGGACGCCGACGGCGTCGACTCGCTGGAGATCGCGCACATCCTGGCCGGCCGGAACCGCCCCTTCCTGCGTCTGATCGGCGCGGCTTACTGGCCGACCAGCTGGGGCCCTCCCTGCCGCGAGCTGCCCTATGTGGCCGAGCTGGAGCGCATGCAGCGCTTCTGGTGCCGGAACGAAGAGATCGAGATCTTCTCCGAAGGGGACGTGTACCCCCGTCCGCGCCACTTCGTCCCCGCGGCCTATCTCGAGGCCTTCGACACCATCCTGCGGGCCGACGGCGGGCTGGACGGCATTTTGAAATACGGCGTGGACTACGTCTCCTCCCCCGCCTATGAGACCGGATACGCGGACCGGGCCCGACGCAGCGAGCCGATCTACGCCGGCATCGAAGAGCTGTTCGGCGGCAAGCGCGCCGCCGGGGTCTCGGTGGCCTGTGAGATGCACAAGCTGGCCGACCGGGACATGACGGACTTCGGCCCTCTGCGGGACGGGTACGACGACGGGTTCTTCCAGCCGGAGCAGGCGATCCTCGCCTACAACACCGTTCCCATCGTCTACGGCGAGGCCGCCGTCCGGGCGGTCTTCGGGGAAAACGGGAAGCACGCGCCGGCGGCGGAGCTGCCCGGCGGGCTTTTGCTGGACGCCGCCGCTGCGGTCCATCTGGCTGCGCGGGGGCTGGACGTGGGGCTGATCTCGGCCGGGCCGCTGGACGGCCCCTTGAGCGGG
>JAEERN010000130.1 GCA_016285815.1 Clostridiales bacterium | reverse complement strand
GGCGACCAGCGGGCCGCGGCGGCGGCGCTGGTCGCGCGGCGGTACGGCGAAGGCCCCCTGGACCGCGAGACGCGGAACAAGGCCGGCGCGTTCCTGCGCGGCCGCGGGTTCGATTGGCAGGACATCGCCGCCGTGCTGCGCGGCGAAGAGGCCGACTGAACGCGAAAACGGAACAGGACCGGGCTTCGCCCCCCTTCCAAACGGCGGGGCGAAGCCCTTTTCATGAAAAAAACGACGGGAAAGAGGCTGCAAATGGCGGAAAAGATCGGATTGGTCTCGCTGGGCTGCGCCAAGAATCTGGTGGACAGCGAGCAGATGCTCTGGCTTTTGGAGCAGGCGGGCTATGAACTGACGACGGACCTCGACGAGGCGGACGCCGTGGTGGTGAACACCTGCGGCTTCATCGACGAAGCCAAGTCCGAGGCCATCGAGAACATCCTGGAGCTGTGCCGGATCAAAGAGGAGAAGGACAGCCGGCTGCGCGCCGTGGTGGTCACCGGGTGCCTCACCGAGCGCTACCGGGGCGAGATCCGCCGGGAGCTTCCCGAGGTGGACGCCGTGCTGGGTTGCAGCGCGCTGGGCGAGATCGTCCGCGCGGTGTCCGGGGCGCTGGCGGGGGACAAGCCGGAGATCTTCGGCGACAAAAACGCCCCCTGCGCCGAGATCGGCCGGGTGCGGGCCACGCCGTTCTACACGGCGTACGTGCGTCTGGGCGAGGGCTGCAACAACCGCTGCTCTTACTGCGCCATCCCGGGGATCCGGGGAGACCTTCGCTCCCGCGCACGGGAGGCGATCCTGGACGAGTGCCGCGCGCTGGCGGCGGAGGGGGCCAAGGAGCTGATCCTCATCGCCCAGGACATCACCAAGTACGGCGAGGACCTCTACGGCCGGCGGGAGCTGCCCGCGCTGCTGCGGGAGATCTGCGCGATCGAAGGGCCGGAGTGGGTGCGCCTGCTCTACGCCAACCCGGACGGGATCAGCGACGAGCTGATCGACGTCATCGCCTCGGAGCCGAAGATCCTGAAATATCTGGACGTTCCCGTCCAGCACGCGGACGGGAAGATCCTGCGGGCCATGAACCGCCACTATACCGCCGATGAGGCGGACGCCCTGTTTGCCCGGCTGCGCGAACGGATCCCGGGGGTGGCGCTTCGCACCACGGTCATGGTGGGTTTTCCCGGCGAGGGCGACGCGGAGTTCGAGAACCTGATGCGGTTTTTGAAAAAGCACCGCATCGAGCGGGCCGGGGTCTTCACGTTCTCCACCCAGGAGGGAACGCCCGCCGCGGACATGGAGCCCCAGGTGGACGAGGCGACGGCCAACCGCCGAGCCGACCAGGTCCGCGAGCTGCAGCAGGAGATCATGGAGCAGTTCGAAGAGAGCTTCGTGGGAAAGACCGTCCGGGTCCTGTGCGAGGGCTTCGACCGGCTGGCGGAGGTCTGGGTGGGCCGCAGCGGCGCGGATTCGCCCGACGTGGACGGCAAGATCTTCTTCGAGGCGAAGCGGCCCGTCGCAGCCGGCGATCTGGTGGACGTTCTTGTCCGCGAGGTGCTGGACGGGGACCTGGTGGGCGAGCTGGTCTGAGCCGCCGAAAAAAGTTCACGCTTTGTTTGCAAATCGTCCGTCACTCTGCCGGAGCGGGCGGGTATCATAGAGGAAGAAAAGAAGAAAGGACTGACCCTGCACATGAACAGATTCGTACTGAACGAGACGTCTTACCACGGCGCGGGCGCCATCAAGGCGGTGCCCGAAGAGATCCGGAACCGCGGCTTTTCCAAGGCCTTCGTGGCCTCGGACCCCGATCTGGTGAAGTTCGGCGTGGCCCAAAAGGTCACCGGCCTGCTGGAGCAGGCGGGCATCCCCTATGCGCTTTACACCGACATCAAGCCCAACCCCACCATCGAAAACGTCCGGCACGGCGTGGCGGAGTTCTGCGCCAGCGGCGCGGACTGCATCGTTGCCATCGGCGGCGGCTCGTCCATGGACACCGCCAAGGCCGTCGGCATCATCGTCGCCAACCCGGAATTCGAGGACGTCCGCTCGCTGGAGGGCGTCGCCCCCACGAAAAAGCCCTGCGTCCCCATCATCGCCGTTCCCACCACCGCGGGCACCGCGGCGGAGGTCACCATCAACTACGTCATCACCGACGTGGAGAAAAAGCGCAAGTTCGTCTGCGTCGACGTCCACGACATCCCCGTGGTGGCCGTCGTCGACCCCGAGATGATGAGCACCATGCCCGCTTCGCTGACCGCGGCCACCGGCATGGACGCTCTGACCCACGCCATCGAGGGCTATATCACGCTGGGCGCCTGGGAGCTGTCGGATATGTTCCACCTCAAGGCCATCGAGATCATCGCCCGGAACCTGCGCGGCGCGGTGGCCAACACCGCCGAGGGGCGCGAGGGCATGGCGCTCGGCCAGTACGTGGCCGGCATGGGCTTCTCCAACGTGGGCCTGGGCGTGGACCACTCCATGGCGCACACGCTGTCCGCCTATTACGATATGCCCCACGGCAAGGCCTGCGCCACGCTGCTGCCCACGGTGATGGAGTTCAACGCCCCCGCCACGGGAGAGAAGTACCGCGAGATCGCCCGCGCCATGGGCGTTCCGGGCGTCGACGACATGACGCAGGACGAGTACCGTGCCGCCGCCGTGGCCGCGGTCCGGAAGCTGGCCGAGGACGTCGGCATCCAATGCAGCCTCAAGGGCGTCGTCCGGGAAGAGGATCTGCCCCAGCTGGCGCTGGACGCCTACAACGACGCGTGCCGTCCGGGCAACCCCAGAGACGTCGGCGTCGCGGAGATCGAGGCCCTCTACCGCAGCCTGATGGAGTAAGGCATTTTCCCGGCGGGACCGCCGCAGACGCGGCGGTCCCGCTTTTTGTCTTTTTGCGGGCAAAAAAGCCGGGGGCCGAACGGCCCCCGGCGCAAAGGCGCGGAGAAAGCTCAGACGATCTCGCTGTAGCTTCCGAAATAGGTGTGATCCTCGCTGATGCCGTCCATCTCGCTCATCAGCCGCAGAAACTGCGGCGAATAGACCGGGGCCTCGAGATCGAAGTAGAACATGAACTCGAAGTTGCGGTCCGGCATGGGGCGGCTTTCCAGCTTGATCAGGTTCATGCCGCGCGCATAGAACCGGGCGAGCACCTCGTAGAGCGAGCCGGGCCGGTGGGGCAGGACCATCATGAGGCTGGTGCGGTCCGCGCCGGGATAGATCTCCAGCTCGCGGGAGATGCAGACGAAGCGCGTGAAGTTGCCGCCCTGGTCCTGCACGGCGGGGGCCAGACAGGAGAGATGATACAGCGGGATACAGGCGCGGGAGGCCAGCGCCGCCGCGTCGGTCCGGCCGGACTCGGCCACGGCCTTGGCGGCCGCGGCGGTGTTCTCACAGCGGACGACCTTGACGCCGGGCAGCGTCTGCAGGAAGGCGCCGCACTGGCTGATGGCCTGTTCGTGAGAGTAGATCTCGCGGATGTCCGAAAGCCTGGCGCCGGGCAGCGCCAGCAGGTTGTGGTCCACCTTCAGCCGGACGGAGCGCACGATGCGGAAACGGCGGCGCATCATCAGATCGTAGACCGCGTTGACCGAGCCGGCGGTGCTGTTCTCCACGGGGACCACGCCGTAGCGGCAGAGACCGTTCTCGATGGCGGAGAAGACGGCCTCGAAGGTGGAGAAATAGAGGATCTCCGGGTGGCGGAACAGCCTGTCGCAGGCCAGCTGGGAATAGGCCCCCTCCACGCCCTGACAGGCGACGGAGGCCTGAGTCGGGAACAGGGCGGGCGTTTCGGCGACGGCGCGCTCGATCCCGGCGCGCAGCGCGGCGCCGCGCCCGCCGGCGGGTTCGACGCGGCACAGATCGTCCAGCAGGGAAAAGAGAGAATAGGCGTATTCGCGCATGTCCTCCGGAACGGCGTCCCGGATC
>JAEERN010000129.1 GCA_016285815.1 Clostridiales bacterium | reverse complement strand
GGCCGCCCCCGGGACCGCCGGGCAGACGACCGCCGCGGCGGATACCGCGGCGGAGACCGCCGCCGGGACCACGGCGCGCCCCATCGTCACCACGGGACAGACGCTTCCGACCGCCGAGACGACCACTGAGACGACCGCCACGACGACCGCTGAGACGACCACTGAGACGACCACTGAGACGACCGCCACGACGGAGGACATCTTCGCCGGCCTTCCCGAGCCGCCGACGCGCGCCAACGCGGCCGCGCCGCTGGACATCCGCACCACGGACGGGTATCACCAGACCTGTCACCCCAAAGTGCTGTTCTTCCCGGAGGGCTGGAACGGCTTTGAGTTCTGGATGGCCTATACGCCTTACCCCTATTGCGACGACGACTATGAAAACCCCAGCATCGCCGTATCCCACGACGGGATCGAGTGGACCGTGCCGGAGGGGCTCCGCAACCCGGTCTCCGGCATGCCGCCGACGCTGGCCGGCGGGGCCCACTATTCCGACCCGCACCTTTTGATGAACGGGGACGTCATGGAGCTCTGGTTCCGCTGGAACCCCACCTATGACAACGGGATCAACGCGGACTCCAACGGCGGCGTGATCCTGCGGACCGTGTCGGAGAACGGCGTGGACTGGACCGCGCCCGAGACCATGTATCCCGGCGAAGAGTGGAACTTCGACCCGGTACTGAGCCCCATCGTCGTGCTAGACGAGGACGGCTATACCATGTGGTATTCCAAGCGGGACGGGCGCATCTGGCGCACGACCTCGGCCGACGGGTACGAGTGGTCCGGGCTGGAGGCCACGGACGTGGCCGTTCCGGGGTACGACGTGTGGCATCAGGACATGATCCTGACCGACGGGGTCTACGAGCTGTTCTTCTGCGCCCGGCCCCAGAATTCCACCGACAATCTGGTGGGGCTCTCCGCCTATTACGCCCGCTCTTACGACGGGCTCCACTTCACCGAGCCGGTCCGTATCCTGGATCCGGACGACAGCGTTTCGGGCTATGACAACTGTTCGATCTACCGCCTGAGCGGCGTCCGGGCCAACGGCCTGCTGATGGTGTACTATTCTTCCATGAGCCGGAACTACGTCTGGAAGATCAACCTTGCCGCCGGGCCGGACGTCTCCGGGCTGACGGGGATGGACCGCGAGGGGTGGGACGAGCTGTTCGCCCCGTCCGGCGCGGCAGAGTGAACGAAAGAGGGATCGCATGAAGCTTATCCGAAGGATCGCCCTGGCGCTGGTCCTGTTGGGCACGGCGCTTTCCGCCGCGGCCTGCGGCGGCGGGGAGGACGTCGTCCCCGAGGGGGATCTGTCCGCGGTGGTCGTCTCGTCGGAGGAAAACGACAGCTTTGCCTACGACGTCTATTCGGACGGGACCGTCGGCATCACCAGGTACACCGGCGGCTATACCCGCCACACCGTCCCGTCGGAGATCGACGGGCGCCAGGTCTCGCGCATCGGCGAAAAGGCGTACAGCAACTGCGGGCTGGTGCGGGTGACCATCCCGGACACCGTGATCTCCATCGGAGAGCAGGCGTTCTCCTACAACCGCCAGCTGGAAAAGGTGAAGATGTCCGCCAACTGCCGGGTCATCGGCGAAAAGGCGTTTTACCTCTGTGAAAAGCTGAAAAAGGTCTCGATCCCCGAAACGGTGGAGGAGATGGGCGGCTATGCCTTCACGCTGACCGCGTGGCTGGACGCCCGGCAGGACGAGTTTCTGGTCGTCGGGCGGGGAATCCTGCTGAAATACGGCGGGAACGCCTCCGAGGTCACCGTTCCCGCGGGGGTGCGGTATATCTCCACGGCCTTCGCCGCACTGAACGGCCCCGAGCTGGAGACCCGCCGCCGGCTGGAACGCGTGGTCGTGCCCGAGGGCGTGGAGATCATCGGGGACTTCGCCTTTTCCCAGTGCGTCTATCTGACCTCGGTTGAGCTTCCCGAGAGCGTGACCGCCATCGGGAAGGGGGCCTTCGCCGAATGCGCCTCTCTGCCGGGGGTGACGCTGCCCGCGGCGGTGTCCCGCATCGAGAAGCAGCTGTTTTTCAACTGTGAGTCGCTGGCGGAGTACGAGATCCCGGACACGGTGACCTCCGTCGGCGAAAAGGCCTTCGCGGGCTGCTTCAGCCTGAAGACGCTGCGGCTGGGCCGCGCGGTCGAGAGCTTTCCCGTGAACGCGCTGGAGGGCTGCACGGCGCTGGAACGGCTGGAAACCGCGCCGGACGCCGTCCGCTATCGGGCCGACGGCCTCTGCCTGTACAGCGCCGACGGGAAAACGCTGGAGTACTGTTCGCCCACCCGGACGGACGAGATCCTGGCCCTTCCGGAGGGGACGAGAGAGGTCGCCGACGACGCCGTGCGGGGCAACGGGTATCTGAAAGAGATCGTCCTGCCGGCGGGGGTCGAGCGCATCGGCCAGCGCGCCTTCATGTCCTGTTCCCGGCTGAAGTACATCGTGCTGCCCGAGAGCCTGCGCGTCGTGGACTTCGCCGCCTTTACCGAGTGCGGCGCCATCGTCGAGCGGTACTACGCCGGAACGGCGGAGCAGTGGGCGGGCGTCGAGATCGGCCGCATGAACACGGCGTTCACCTCGGCCTATCTCAACTACGAGTCGGACGGAACGGACTGATCCCCTTCGGAGAAGGGGCTTTCGCCGGAAAAAGAAAAAAATTTCCGGGACCCCTTGCAATTTCGGAATTTCTGTGCTATAATACCGAAGTTATTGTGCGGGTCATGCCCATCGGGCGTGCGCGCACGGGCATTCCTCTGCCGGGGGCGGTAGCGCAGCCTTAAAGAGACCGGGAATGAATGTTACGATCCGGCCGCCTTTGTTCGGGCCGGGACAAAAAGGAGAAGATCCGCAATGAACCTCATGGAAAAGCTGGAGAGCATGTACAAGCGCTCCGAAGAGCTGAAGTTTGAGATCGGCGATACCGTTCGCGTCTACGTCAAGGTCAAGGAAGGCACCCGGGAACGCATCCAGATCTTCGAAGGCACCGTTATCGCCAAAAAGCACGGCGGTCTGAACGAGAGCTTCACCGTTCGCCGCATCTCCTACGGCGTGGGCGTCGAGAGAGTCTTCCCCGTCCACAGCCCCAGCGTCGACAAGGTCGAGGTCGTCAGACGGGCGAAGGTCCGCAGAGCGAAGCTCTATTATCTGCGCGGCAGAGTCGGCAAGGCTGCCAAGGTCAAGGAAAGAATCTGACAGTACCGCACGGGACGGGGCATACGCTGATATGCCCCGTCTTTTTTCAAAAACGCCCCGCGGGGCGGAGAGGGAGGTGCGCCGGGATGGAAGGCAACGGGCCGAAAACGGCAAAGAAATTCGATCTGGCGGGCATGCTGTACGACTGGTGCGACGCGTTCGTCTATGCGCTGGTGGTCATCATCGCCGTCTTCACGATCTTTTTCAAGGTGACCAACGTGGTGGGGACCTCCATGCTGCAGACGCTGTATGAGAACGACACGCTGGTCATCACCAAGCTGGGCTACGAGCCCCGGCGGGGCGACGTCGTCGTGCTGTCCATCGAAAACGACTTTTTCCACGAGCCCATCGTCAAGCGCGTCATCGCCACGGGCGGCGAGACGGTCTATATCGACTTTGACCGGGAGGAGGTCCGCGTCACCGACCGCGAGGGCGTGACCCACGTGCTGGACGAGCCGTACGTCTATCTCGACGGCCTGAACCGGCACATGTCCGCGGGGGACATGGAATATCCTCTCTATGTGGAAGAGGGCATGCTCTTCGTCATGGGCGACCACCGCAACGGCTCCACCGACAGCCGCTACAGCATGATCGGTCTGGTGGACGAGCGGCGCCTGGTGGGCAGGGTCCTGTTCCGCGTCCTGCCGCTGTCGCGGATCGGCACCGTCCAATGAGCGGCATCAACTGGTATCCCGGGCACATGGCCCGGACCCTGCGCGAGCTGTCCGGGATCATCGGACAGGTGGACGTGGTGGCCGAGATCACGGACGCGCGGATCCCCATCTCCGCGCGGAACCGGAACCTGGACAAGGTCTGCGGCGACAAGCCGCGGATCCTGATCCTGAACCGGGCCGACCAGGCCGACCGGGCCGAGACGGCCCGGTGGCTGGCGCACTTCCGGAGAGCGGGGCTTGCCGCTCTGTCGTGCGACGCCAAAAGCGGGAACGGCGTCAAGGCCTTCGCCCCCGCCGTTCGCGGGATCCTGGCGGAAAAGCTGGCCCGGCGCGAGAGCAAGGGCGTCGGCAATCTGGCGGTGAAGGTCGTGGTGGTGGGCATCCCCAACGTGGGGAAGTCCAGCTTCATCAACCGGGTCACGGGCCGGAAGCCGGCCCGGACCGAGGACCGGCCCGGCGTGACGCGCCAGCTGAACTGGATCCGTCTGCGCGAGGGGCTGGATCTGCTGGATTCGCCCGGGCTGCTGCCCCCGCGGCTGGAGCCTGCCATCGCCGCGCGCCATCTGGCCTCCACCGGCGCGGTGCGGGACGAGGTGGTGGACACGGAAGAGCTGTCCGCCTGGCTGTTGGCCGAGCTGGCCTGCAAGGCGCCGGATGCGGTGAAGGACTGCGCCGACGCCGAGCTGCTGGCCCGGGCCGGGGCCGCCTTCCGCGAGGGAGCGGGCGAAGCGCCCGTCCTCGGCGGCGAGGCGCTCGAGGACTTTTGCCGCCGCCGCG
>JAEERN010000128.1 GCA_016285815.1 Clostridiales bacterium | reverse complement strand
GGGCGCCGCGGCGGCCCGGCGGGCCTCGGCGGCCGCGCAGACCTCCGTCAGCCGCCGCCAGCTGTACGCCACCCGGCGAACGCCCACAAAGTCCGCCCCGGCCAGGCGGCAGATCTCGTCCCGCACCGTCTCCGGGTCGCAGGTGACGCAGACCACCACCGAATCACGCTCGACGTACATGCCGCCGTAATAGTCGGGCCAATCCCCGCTCCACGCGTCGGTCAGGCGGCGCATCTGCTCGGCCCGCTCTTCCGCGGAGTATTCGCCGAGGATCAGCGCGCGCTCCGCCGGTCCCTCCGCCCGGCCGCACCCGGCCAGCGCAGCTCCCAACGCGGCGCACAGGGCCAGCGCAAGCCCCAGCGCGGCGAACCGCCGCATCCGTTCAAGCTTCATTCCCCCGCGCCCCCTTTCTTTTCGCTGTAGCCCGAGGCCTTGACGATCATGAGCAGCTGCCCCGGCCGGCAGCCCAGCAGAGCGCACACGTCCTCCGCCGTCAGGCCGGACGAGGCCAGCACCTCCGCGGCGATGCGGTTGGCCGACTCGTCCACGTTGACCGAGACGATCCCCGCGGGCAGCCCGCCCGCGGCGCTTTCGCGATACCAGCTCTCCTCCAGCGCCTGAAGCTCGTTCAGACTGTTCTCCGCCCGGCGGAGGCAGAGGTCCCCCCGGCCGGCGGCCCGGGCGATCTCGTCCCGCACCGTCTCCGGGTCGCAGGTGACGTATACCGCCGCCAGCGCGCCGTCCTCTTCGGCAAGCCCGCCGTAATAGTCGGGCCAGCTCCCGCCCCAGGCGCCGCTCATGCGCTGCCGCAGGGCGTCGGCGTCGGTCACCCGGCCGTACACCAGCGGCCCGCCGTCCCCGGCCGCGCCGCAGGCGGAAAGCCCCGCCAGCAGCGCCGCGCCGATCAGCAGCAGACAGAACGCCTGCCGCATCCGCATCCTCTTCCGCATGGCCGTCCCTCCTTGTCCCGATGCGTTTTTTCAAAAGCCTACAACGCGGTCTCCCCGCGTCTGCCGCACCGCAGCGGCCGTTTTTTTCGCGAAAACGCATCTCGTTCTTCTTTTATCATACCATAAACGCTTTTTTTTGTCAACTCCCGTCCGGTGTCTCCCGCCCCCCAAACAATCCGCCGCGCCCGCCGTAAAACCGAACGGCGAAGCCGCTTTCGGATCGCTCCGGATGCGGCTTCGCCGTCACTCTTCTTTTCCGCAGCGGGGCGGGGCGTTCACTCCGCCTCGCCGATCAGCGCCTTGGTCTTGGGGTCGAAAAACAGGACGTGCGCCTCGCCCGAGGCCGCGGTCGCCCGGGCCTCGACCACATAGCTGCTCCGGGACCGCTGCGCCGGGGCGGCACAGTCCGCCTTGTCCCGCAGGTAGTACACCGCGGAGGCGCCCTCGCCCAGCGCCCGGGTCAACAGCTTGTCGTACTGCCGGGAAAAGGTGATCCCACAGACGACCTCCGCCGCGTAAGTCCAGCCGTTGCCCAGCTCCCGCGTCGCCGTCTTCACGTTGTAGGCCTTCACCGGCGCCTCCCGCGGGGTAGAGCGCGTCACATACACGAAGACGCGGTCGGTCTCTTCGAGGACCACGAAGTCCTGTCCTGCGAAGGACGGGTCCGTGTCGGTCCGCGTCGCCGCGTCCACGGGCGACACCGTGGTCAGGTCCGCCGGATCGTCGTCCAGGACGATGTCCTCGGGCTTGACGTCGCTGAAATTCAGCACGCCGACGGCGACGGCGGTCACCGCGATGAGGACGACCGGGATCGCCCACATCCACTTTTTCATTTCAGGTTGCGCAGCTCGGCGCGGACGGCCTTGTTCAGCCGGTCCAGCTGGCCCATGCGGTACATGTTCTGCTCGGACAGCTCCACATAGCCGCCGCGGCGGGTGTAGTGGGTCATCTCCGCGCCGGTCATGTTGATGAAGTACTTGGCGATGGCGGGGTACTGGCTGGTGGCCTCGCCGCTGACGCCCAGATAGTCCGAGATGTGCTCGGCCATGCCGGGGTATCTCTGCCAGTTCTCGCAGAGCCACTGGTAAAGGTCCGGATGGATGTTGCCCATGATGCCGCAGAAGCCCGCGGCCCCGTCCTTCAGCGACTGGAGCAGCAGCGACGAGTTGGCGTTGTAGATGCCGAAGTTGGTGCCGCGCACCACGTCGATCTTGGCCTTGATGGCCCCGGCGCGGCAGGAGGTCTCTTTGCAGAAGACGTAGCGGCCCGATTCCAGACAGTGGCGCAGGATCTTTTCGTTCAGCGGCTTGTTCCACTGGCTGGGCTGCTCGTAAAAGCCCAGGGGGATCTCCTTGTCCTCGATGCCGTCCACCAGCTCGTCCAGCAGCTCGATGAAGCGGTCGTCGTCGTTCTCGGCCAGCTTGTTGATGCGGGCGGTGATGAAGCACAGCGCGTCCGGCTTGGCGGAGGCCATGGCGTTCATCTCCGTAATCTGCTCTTCCATGGTCTCGCCCACGTGGCCGGACAGGACCACGGTCATCCGGCCCTTGTTGGCCACGATGACCTTGGCCAGCTCCGTCCGCTCTTCCAGCGACAGGGTCTCGGTCTCGCTGGAGGCGCACAGGGCCAGCACGCCGGCGCAGTTCAGGTCTTCATACCACTTCATCAGCCGCACGACCGCGGGATAGTCCACCGCGCCTTCCATGGTGAAGGGCGTCAGCATGGCGGGATAAGCGCCGCCCGGGATGGTCTTCATAACAGGTTCCTCCATATCCTTTTTTGATGTTCTCTATGGGTTCGCCGGGCGCTTCCCGGCGGATTGCGCGGGTCAACGGGGTCACAGATCGAATTTCGCGAGGTATTCCGGATCGCTGCTCAGGTTGATGCCCAGCTTGCGGTACGCCGCCTGGTCCGACGGGGTCAGCATCACGGTGGAGTGCGCCTCACAGCCGGCCAGCTCTCCCAGCTTGCTCATGGCCAGCTCGACCGACGGGTTCATGTCGGCGCAGACGCTCATGGCGATGAGCACCTCTTCCACGCTCAGCCGCGGCGTTCCGTCCTTCAGCACGTTCTTTTTCATGCTGATGATGGGCTCCAGCACCCGGGGCGACAGCAGGTGCACGGCGTCCGCCATGCCGGCGCAGTACTTGATGGCATTCAGCATGGCGCTGGCGGGCGAAGTCATCAGGTCCGAAACGCGGCCCGTGACGAAGTGGCCGTCGGCCAGCTGGATGGCCGTCGCCGGCGCGTGCACCTCGGCGGCGCGGGCGTGGGCCGCCTCGACCACCTTGCGGTTCTCGGCCCGGATGCCCGCCTGCTGCATGATGACCTCGATGCGGGCGGGAACGTCCGCCTCCACCAGACCCAGCTTGCGGTCGCAGATCGCCTTGTAATAGCGGCGGATGATCTCCTGGCAGGACGCGGACCGGCAGACCTCGTCGTCACAGATGGCATAGCCCGCCATGTTGACGCCCATGTCCGTGGGGGACTTGTAGACGTCCCGGCCGGTGATGCGCTCGAGGATGGTGCGCACCACGGGGAACACCTCGATGTCCCGGTTGTAGTTCACCGTGGTCTGCCCGTAGGCCTCCAGATGATACGGGTCGATCATGTTCACGTCCTTGAGGTCGGCGGTGGCCGCCTCATAGGCCAGGTTGACCGGGTGCTTCAGCGGGACGTTCCAGATGGGGAAGGTCTCGAACTTGGCGTATCCCGCCTTGACGCCGCGCTTGTTCTCGTGATAGAGCTGACTCAGCGCCGTGGCCAGCTTGCCGCTGCCCGGGCCGGGAGCGGTGACGACCACCAGCGGCCGGGTGGTCTCGATATAGGGGTTCGCGCCGTAGCCCTCGTCCGAGATGATGGTCTCCAGATCGGTGGGATAGCCCTTGGTGGGCCGGTGGATATAGGCGCGGATGCCCATGTTTTCCAGCTTGCTGTGGAATTTCGCCGCGGCCGGCTGATCGTTGTACAGCGTGATGACAACGGAGTTAATCTTGATGCCCAGCCCCGACAGCAGCCCCACCAGACGAAGCGCGTCCTCGTCGTAGGTGATGCCCATGTCGGCGCGGATCTTGTTCTTTTCGATGGCCTCGGCGCTGACGCACATGATGAGCTCGGCGTCCTCCTTCATGTGGAGCAGAAGCTTGACCTTGCCGTTCAGGTCAAAGCCGGGCAACACGCGCGCCGCGTGATAGTCGTCGAACAGTTTTCCGCCGAACTCCAGATACAGCTTGTTGTTGAACTGGGCGATCCTCTTTCGGATCTGTTCGGTCTGAAGCTTGATGTACAGCTCGTTGTCAAATCCCTGTTTCATTCTCTTCCGTTTCTCCCCGTCAATGCGGTCGGTCCGGCGCTTCGGCCGAGGCCTCCCAATAGTAAAACCGGTCGAACACCGGCGGATGCTCCGTTTCTTCGTCCCCGGCGCCGCCAAACAGCGCCACCCGCGTCCGCGGGATGCCGCCGTCCGCGTCCAGCTCGATCACGCGCCCGCCGCGGACGAACCAGTCGGCCAGCCGCGGGCCGTCCGCCGGATGCTGCCGCGCTTCGCGCTGGGGCGCGCCGGGCCGCGGCCAGAGGGACCAGCGATAGTTGCCCGAACACCGGCCGTAGGCCAGCAGGATCCCCATGTGAAGCCCCGAAAAGCTGTTGGTGTGGTCGTGCCCGGCGAAGACCGCCCGGAAATCGCCCAGCTCACGCAGGACGCTGAACAGCCCCGTGTTCACGGGCGCGCAGCAGACCGGTTCGCCCCGGTCGCCCCGGATCCCGTCGAACATCCAGACGTCGTTGAACTCGGGCAGCGGAACGTGGTCGAACAGCACCGCGGGCACCGGCCCCCACGTTCCGCGCAGGGCCAGATGCGTCCGCTCCAGCCAGCGGATCTGTTCCCGCGAGACCGCGGCGTCTCCCGCGCGGACGAAGCCGGGCGAGAACTCGTACCGCCCCAGGCTGGAGTGTCCGTCCAGATGGTACAGCACCCACGCGGGGCGGCTCCCGTCCGCGGTCTGAACGGGAACGGCGTAATTTCCCCAGCCCAGCGCCGGATCGCCCCGCTCGAACACGCACAGGGGCCGCTTTTCCAGAAACGCCGCCACAGCGCCGGACCGCAGGCCGCCGTCCGGCCCCGGGTCCGTCTCGTGGTTGCCGAAGGTGAAGGTGTAGGGAACGCCGAGAGGCTCGACGGCGTTCAACAGGCCGCCGAGCCTCTCCAGCACCACCGGGACCGGCCCGTCGCAGGAGATGTCTCCCGTAAAGGCCAGAAGGTCCGGCTTTTCCCGAAGGATCAGCTCCCGGGTCTCCGAGAAGATCCTCTCGTCCTCTCCGCGCTCGCCGAAGAGGTGCATGTCGGTCAGTTGAAGGATCCGGAACGTCCCGTCCGGACGCAGACGCAGAGACGCCGTCACAGCGCCTCTCCGGCGCGAAGCTTCTTCAGCCCGCGATAGTCGATCAGGCGGATCCCCTGGGCCTCGATGTGCTTTCTCGTGGCCGGGTCCGCAAAGAGGCGGTGCTCCCACACGCGGCGGAACCACACGCTGGAGGTGTTTTTCAGCTCGTCGCACTCCAGCGACGGGTGGATATAGGTCTCGACGATCCCGTCCGGGCAGTGCTCGAACCGGTCGTACATGTAGTCCCGGAACGCCTCATAGCTCTGGGACTGGGGTCCGTTCCAGCTGTGCTCCCACAGATAGTCCAGGATCGGAACGCCCAGCTTGTCCGCCAGCGCCGTGGTCTCCTCGATCATGGCCCTGGCCTCCAGCTCCGTGCGGTCGGGGATGTGCTTCATCATGCGGAAGGGGAACCCGTTCTCGGCGCAGACCTTGAACACGACGGGCAGGAAGCTCCGCCCGGACTCCAGGCCGTAGAGCGAGCCCATGTGGTTGTCCAGGTGCGACGGCTCGTGGCCGTAGAACCGGGCCATGGCCACCTGCGCGCGGATCTCGTTTTCCACTTCGCTCTCCACCGCGTCCCGCTCGAACGTGTCGCAGTGGAAGTGCATGAAGCCGGTCTCGTCGCGCAGCGACGCGGTGTTCTCCGCCGCCACGGGGCGCCAGCGGTATTTCTTCCACTCGCTGGTGAACGTGAGGTGGACGCCGATGGCGAACTCCGGGTGCGCCGCCGCGTACATCAGCGCCTCCGGCGCCCAGCCGCAGGGCGTCATGACGGTGGCGGACGTGACGCCGCCCTTTTCCAGCAGGTCGAACGTCGCCGCGTTGGCGGCGTGACACATACCGAAATCATCGCAGTTGATAATCAGATACTTTTCCACTCCAATAACACCTGACCTTTCCCAAAATGACTCTTTGCGCGGTCCCTCGCCGAAAAAGAGCCTGACCTTCTCCGTCCCCGGCGTCCGTTTTTATCGGAGCACGGTGCCGCAAACGGCGCCGCAGCAGGCGTTGGCTTCGTCGACGTCGATGTGCATGGCGTCGGCGAACTTGGGGCTGACGCGGACCACGACCTCGTCGAACACGAGGGCGCGCTCGCCTTCCACCCGGACCTTGACGATCTGCTTGTCCTGCAGGCCGTACTTCTCCGCGGTCTCCGGCACGAGGTGGATGTGGCGCTTGGCGGCGATGACGCCTTCGGCGATCTCCACCGCACCGGCGGGTCCCTCGATGCGGATGGCGCCGCTGCCGGCCACGTCGCCGCTCTCACGGATGGGCGCCGTCGCGCCGATGGAGCGCGCGTCGGTCAGCGAGATCTCGACCTGGGTGGCGGCGCGCAGCGGCCCGATGATGCCGACGTTGTCCATCCGCTTCTTGGGTCCGACTATGGAAACTCTCTCGTTGGCCAGGAACTGTCCCGGCTGGGAGAGCTTTTTCTTCTCCGTCAGCTCGACGCCCTCTCCAAACAGCGTCTTCATGTCGCTCTCCGTCAGGTGCACGTGCCGCGCCGAGGTCTCCACGATCACTTTCAGTTCGTCCATTTTCTTCTTAACTTCCTTTCCTCCGGACCAGCCGATCTTTCTTATCAGTATACACCAAACCCCGGGTTTTGGCAAGGGCTTTTTGGCCCTGCCCGCACATTTCCGGCGGCGCGCGGCGCGCGGCGCAAAAGGGCCCGGAGAGCGCGCTCCGCTCTCCGGGTCCCGTGTTTTTTTTCGCTTTCGCTCAGAGCTCCACGTCCAGCAGCATGGGCAGGATCATGGGCGAGCGCTTGGTCTTGCGGGAGATAAACGCCGCCAGCGCCGACCGGATCTCGGACTTGACCGTCATCCAGTCGTTCACGCCGGACCGTCGGCAGTCCTCCAGCGCCTCCACCGTCACGTCCTTCATTTCGACGATGAGCTGTTCGGCGTCCTTGGCGTAGATGAAGCCGCGGGTGACGATCTCCGGCCCCGCCAGCAGCGCCGCGGTCTCGCTGTCCAGCGCCAGGCTCACGACGATGATGCCGTCCTGGGACAGGTGCTTGCGGTCCCGCAGCACCACGCTGCCCACGTCCCCGACGCCGAGCCCGTCCACCAGCAGTTTTCCGGCGGCCACGGTGCCGCCCAGCTTGGCGGTCCCGTCCCGGTTGATCTCCAGGATGCGGCCGATCTCGCTGACGAACACGTTCTGCCGGGGGATCCCCGTGCTGATGCCCAGCTCCGCGTTGGCCGCCAGATGGCGGTATTCGCCGTGGACCGGCATGAAGTTCTTCGGCTTGGTCAGGGACAGGATCATCTTCAGCTCTTCCCGGCAGGCGTGGCCCGAGACGTGGACCTCAGCCAGCCGCTCGTAGACCACCTCGGCCCCCTTGCGGAACAGCTCGTTCACCAGCCGGTACACCGGCTTTTCGTTGCCCGGGATCGGGTTGGCCGACAGGATCACCAGATCCCCGTCCGAGATCTTGACCTGCTTGTGGGTGTCGAAGGCCATGCGGTACAGCGCGGACATCTCCTCGCCCTGGCTGCCCGTGGTCAGGATGCACACCCGCTTTTTGGGATAGTTCTTCACCTCGGTGATGTCGATCAGCGCGTCGCGGGGGATGTCGATATACCCCAGCTCGAGCCCGATCTCCAGCACGTTTTCCATGCTGCGCCCCGAAAAGGCGATCTTCCGGTTGGCCTCCACCGCGGCGTTCACGATCTGCTGGATGCGGTGCACGTTGGACGCGAAGCTGGCCACGATGATCCGCTTGCCGCAGTCCTTGAAGATCTGGCGGAACCGCTCGCCCACCATGCTCTCGGACATGGTCATGCCGGGCCGCTCCACGTTGGTGGAGTCGCTCATCAGCAGCACGACGCCCTCTTTCCCCAGCTGGCCGATCCGGGCCAGGTCGATCATCTCGCCGGAAACAGGGGTCGTGTCGATCTTGAAGTCGCCCGTGTGGAACACCAGGCCCACCGGCGTCTCGATGGCCAGCGCGCACGCGTCCGCGATGGAGTGGTTCACCGCGATGAACTCCACCGAGAAGCACCCCGCCGCCACGGTGTCGCCGGGCGAGACCACGCGAAGGTCGACCTTGTTGGCCGGTTTTTTCTCCTGCAGCTTGTGCTCCACCAGCGCCGCGGTGAACCGGGTCGTATAGATCGGGGCGGTGACCACGTCCAGCAAGTACGGGACCGCGCCGATGTGGTCCTCGTGCCCGTGGGTCAAAAAGATGCCCCGCAGCTTGGCGCGGTTCTCCACGACGTAGGTGAAGTCGGGAATGACCAGATCCACGCCGAACATGTCATCGTCCGGAAAGGCGACGCCCACGTCGATGATGATCATATCGTCTCCGTATTCGAGAACGGTCATGTTCTTCCCGATCTCCCAAAGTCCCCCGAGGGGGATCACTTTCAGTTTTTTTGCCATTCAGATTCCTTTCTTTTGGTGCCTTTTGGTTTTTCCCGCCGGAAAAGCATAAAACGGCAAACGGCAAAAACAGGGCCGCCGCCCGTCCCTTTTTGCCGCCGTTTTGTGTCTTTTCGCGGAAAAGGATCGCTGGCCGGCCCTGCCTCGACAGGGACCGGCGGTGTATGTACGGTCCGGGTCGCCCGCCCGGACGGTTCAACTGTTCTGCGGCTTTATTATACCATGTTTTCCGCCGCTTGTAAAGCGGAAGCCTTGTTGCACTTTACACAAAAAATCGCGCTTTTTCCCGGCGTTACGCGTTCCTGTCCAGTTTTTTCACCAATTCCGCCAGATCCTCCGCGATGGCGCGGGCCGTTTCCGCGTCTCCCGCCTCGGCCGCGATGCGGATGGCCGCGCGGGTCGGGGCCGGGGCCACCGAGGCGCTGCC